>JAITAP010000236.1 GCA_031284065.1 Prevotellaceae bacterium | reverse complement strand
TAATTCGGGTGATAATCCGGATAAGCGTGGTTTTTCCGGCGCCGTTGGGTCCCAAAAGCCCAAAAATGCTACCGCGCGGCACGGCAATGCTCACCTCGTCCAGCGCACGATGCCCTACGTACTGCTTAACAATATCTTGTGCCCGTAAAATATAGCTCATGGTATTTTTATTTTCGCACAAATATAGTAATTTTGCACCACAGAACAACATGATTCCACAAATTCACATAGCCGACTACAGCTACACTCTTCCCGATGAGCGCATTGCAAAATACCCTTTGCCTCGACGCGATGCGTCGAAGCTGCTGGTGTTTGAGCGCAGCGTCATTAGCGAAACCGCGTTTACCCGGCTGCCCGAGCTTCTGCCAAAGGAAACGCTGTTAGTCTTTAACAACACCAAAGTTATTCGCGCCCGGATAATGTTCAGGCGGAACAGCGGCGCGGCAATAGAGGTTTTTTGCTTAGAGCCTTGCGCGCCTGACAGCTACATGCTGTCTCTTGCGGCAAAGGCGGAGTGCAGCTGGGTGTGCACCGTAGGCAACCTCAAGCGGTGGAAAGAGGAAAGTTTGCTCCTGCCTTTTACTCACAACGGAAGTCGCTATACGCTGTCCGCCAAAAAGCTAAGCGTAGCGAACGGGGTAGCTGTAGTGCGGTTTTCGTGGGATAATCCCAATCTTACCTTTGCCGAAGTGCTCGAAATTTCCGGCGTGCTGCCCATCCCCCCCTACCTGCACCGGGCAACAGAAAATGCTGACTATGAGCGCTATCAAACCGTTTACTCAAAGCGCGAGGGGTCGGTAGCCGCCCCCACCGCAGGGTTGCACTTTACGCCAAGCGTGCTGAACGATTTGAAAAACAAGGGTATAAGTACAGCGGAGGTAACGCTTCACGTTGGGGCGGGAACTTTTAAGCCTGTAAAAACCACCACTATAGAGGAGCATGAAATGCACGCCGAACATTTTGAGGTAACCCTCGAAACGCTCACGCAGCTGCGGCAGCATTTGGGAAAAATAGTGGCGGTGGGCACAACTTCGGCGCGATGCCTTGAGAGTATTTACTTTATTGGGTTCAACTTGTTGAAAAAAAATGAGTTCCAAACAAATATTAGTCAATGGGCGCCGTATGGGAGCGAGGACAAAATAGAGCTATCAACCATTGTTGACAACTTAATAAGCTACTTAAGAGCGAATGAAATAAATGCAATTTCGGCGAGCACCCAAATTTTGATAGCGCCACCCTACCGCTTTCGCATGATTCGGGGTATGGTAACCAACTTTCACCAGCCGCAAAGCACCCTTCTACTTCTCGTTGCCGCCATGACGGGAACCCGCTGGAGGGAGATATACCGCTATGCGCTGGAGCACGACTTCCGGTTTTTGAGCTACGGCGACAGCTCGCTGATTTTGCAGTGAGCTTGCCGCAGGTCGCCGATCTACCTTTCAGGCAGCGGTGTGAGCTTTGCTTCCTAATCTTCAAGTCGCAGCTCTTGGTGCGAACATTTTTCGGTTAGCATGGGCAGGTGCTTTTTTTGCAGCTGCATTAAGCCATTCACGCTGCCGGTGGAGAAAAATTCGTAAAAGGGTTGGGCGGAAGCCTCGCCGCACAGGAGGTTGTTCTGCGCAAGCAGCCGCTTTACCTGCGTCGCTACGGCCGGCGCGGGATTGATGATGACCATTCGCCCCTGCGTTACTTTTTCGATGCTGTTTTTCAAAAACGGGTAGTGCGTGCAGCCGAGCACGAGCTCATCTACGCTGTCGTCGAGCATGGGTTGGAGGTAGCCGCGCAGCAACGCCAAGGCTTCCGGAGAGTCCTCCCTACCCTGCTCTACCAGCTCCACCAAGCCGCTGCCTACAGCAACGTGCACCTTTACGCCAACGGCATACCGCGCCTTGGTTTGGTTGAACAGGCGGCCTTGCAGCGTTCCGGCGGTTGCCAAGATGCCTACGCTGCGCGTTTTGCTCTGCTCGGCGGCGGGCTTCACGGCAGGCTCCATGCCCACAAACGGCACGTGAGGAAACACCCTGCGCAGCTCGTCGATAGCGGCGGCGGTGGCGGTGTTGCAGGCCACCACAATGAGCTTGCAGCCCTTTTGGAGCAAAAACTTAACAATGCTCAGCGACAGCCTCTGCACTTCGCCCGCAGGACGCGATCCATACGGGCAGTGCGCAGCGTCGGCTACGTAGCATACGCGCTCGCGCGGCAGCTGCGCCGCAACCTCCCGAAGCACGGACAAGCCCCCTACCCCAGAATCAAAAATCCCGATGCTGTTCAATTTAGGAATTACGAATTTAGGAATTACGAATATCAATACAGCTGCGAATACAAATAGCTCGCACTTTTCGGCTACAAAGTTATACATCTTTTTTTACTTCAGCGAATAGCGATAGCGTTTTTTCTTCACGGGCGTTGTCGTTGCAGTCCTGCGTATTGGTTTGCAGGAAAAAAGTTGTACATTTGCAGCGCCTTTTTCGCTACTAAGCAAAATGCCTGTTACGCTAAAAGCCACTAAAATGTCACCCGACGAACAACAAAAATTAAAGCAACAAAGCTACACGGAGGCGATGCGCTACGCGGGCAACGCCAAAGAAACGTTGCAGAAAGCAAGGAAAAAGCGCCGGTTGATTGGATTTTACACGCAGCGCATCGGCAAGATTGGCGACAAAACGCTGAAATACTTGGTCTACGAAATCATCAGCAAGATATTCGTGGCAATCCAAAAATCTTTCCTACTTTTGCGCTTTCACAAGCAAAAAGAGAGCTTATGTACCTTTTTTACACCCCCGACATATCCGGCGACGCTTATACGCTAAGCGAGGAGGAGTCTAAGCACTGCGTTCGCGTGCTGCGGCTGGGCACGGGCGACGCCGTGCACCTTATTGACGGGCGCGGAGGGCTGTACGCCGCGCAAATCACGGAGGCGCACGACAAGCGTTGCACCGTGCGCATAACCGGCGTGCAGCGCGAGGTGGGCAAGCGGAGCGGCTACCTGCACGTGGCGCTCGCACCCACAAAGAACGTGGAGCGGTATGAGTGGTTTTTGGAAAAGGCAACCGAAATTGGCGTGGACGAAATTACGCCGCTGCTGTGCGAACGCTCGGAGCGCAGGACGGTGAAAGCCGAGCGGTCGGAAAAGGTGGTAACGGCGGCGGTGAAGCAATCGCTCAAGGCGTACCACCCCCACCTGAACCCGATGCGGGACTTTGCGGCTTTCGTCGCGCAGCCCTTCGACGGGGTAAAGTGCATTGCCCACTGCATGGCTTCGCAAAAACGCCCGCTACAGCACCTTGTTCACCCCCAAGGGCGAACACTGGCGCTGATTGGCCCCGAGGGCGATTTCAGCCCGTTGGAGGTAGAGCTGGCGCGGCAAAACGGTTTTGTGGAGGTCAGCCTCGGCAACAGCCGCTTGCGAACCGAAACCGCCGGCGTGGTAACATGCTGCATTGCCCAGCTGAAAGCTGAGCTGGGGATATAGGAATTGAGAACAGGGCTTGCGAGTATGTTTTTTGAGGGGCTACTGAGATCGTTTTGCTGTTAAAATCAGGTAAAAATGAAGCTTAAAGCGATTTTGAATTTTGATTTTAAAGTGACTTTGTTGCAACGAGAACTTGGGGAAAAAATTTAAATTCTGAATTGGCTGACGCCGTGTAAGTCCCGCAGGGATTGAGAATTTTGAATTTTGAATTTTGAATTGGCTGACGCCGCGCAAGTCCCGCAGGGACGGAATGTTGGAAGAAAACACGCCACCCCCTCTCAACCCCCGTCCCGTATGGACGGAATGTAAAAACGGTATGGAAGAAAAATGTGTAACGGTGGCATCTTCTACCAACATTCCGTCCCTACGGGACGGGGAAAACGAGAGGGAGGTATCCGTTTTCTACCAACATTCCGTCCCTAACGGGACGGGCGCGTGAGAGTTGAGAATTGTTGCTTGCGTCAAGCAAGTCCCGCAGGGACACGTCCCTGCGGGACTTACACGACATCAGCCAATTCAGAATTTAAATTTTCCTCAAGTTCTCGTTGCAACAAAGTCTTATTCCCCTACGGGGAATTAATTGAAAATATTTATTAGGCTTTATATAATGTGCTACCGTTGCAACAAAGTCATTTTCAATTTTCAGCTCTCTTCAGCTTTCGCCGTAGCCGCAGGCTATTCCCTACCACGCTGATGCTACTCAACGCCATGGCGCCTCCGGCAACCATTGGGTTTAGCAGAAATCCGCCGAGGGGGTAGAGCAGCCCGGCGGCAACAGGTATCCCAATAAGGTTGTAGAAGAACGCCCAGAACAGGTTTTGCCGAATTACGCCAACGGTTTGCCTCGACAGCTGCATGGCTACCGGAATTTTGGAGAGGTCGGACGAAACGATGGCCATTTTGGCGACGTCTATGGCAATGTCGCTGCCCGTGCCCATTGCAATGCTAACGTCGGCTTGCGCAAGGGCGGCGCTGTCGTTTATTCCGTCGCCCGCCATTGCCACGATTTTTCCCTCGCGCTGAAGCTGCCGGATGAACGCCACCTTTTGCTGCGGAAGGACTTCGGCGCGAAAATCGTCAACGCCTGCGGCGGCGGCAACCACCTTTGCGGCGGCGGCGCTGTCGCCGGTGAGCATGTAAACGGCAATGCCGCTGCGCCGCAGCTGCCGGACGGCGACGCAAGAGGTCGCCTTCAGCTTGTCCTCAACGGCCACCAAGGCGAGGGCATTTTTTTCGTCAGCAAACCAAATGGCTGTTTTGGCCTGCGCGGTAAACGTTTTTGCGGCGGCGGCAAGTTGCTCGTCCGTTGTGATACGGTTTTCGGCGAGCAGGCGGGCGCTGCCGACAAGGTAGGTTTGCCCGTTCACCACGCCTTTCACGCCTCTACCGGTGAGGCTCTCAAAGGCGGTAACCGCACGTAAAGGCTCGCCCTCAAGGTAGCGGACAACGGCTTCCGCCAGCGGGTGCTCCGACTGCGCTTCGAGGCTGCGCAGCGCGGGTGCGCTGCGGCTGTCGCCATGTGCCCACAGCGCCGCCGTTACCGTCGGCTTGCCTTCGGTAACAGTGCCGGTCTTGTCGAGCACAACGGCGTTGATTTTTCTCGCCGCCTCGAGGCTTTCGGCGTCTTTTACCAGAATACCCTGCTCTGCCGCCTTGCCAACGCCAACCACAATTGCCGTAGGGGTCGCCAGCCCCAACGCGCAGGGGCAAGCGATAATCAGCACGGTAACGAACGCCAGCAAGCCGTGCGTAACGCCGGAAACTCCGGCAAACAGTAGCCACCCCGCAAAGGCGGCAAGGGCAGCGCCAATAACAACCGGCACGAATACGGAGGCAACCCTGTCCACGAACTTTTGCACCGGCGCTTTGCTCCCCTGCGCAGCCTGTACCATACGGATAATGTGGGACAGCAACGTTTCCGCCCCAATTTTTTCGGCGCGAAGCTTAAAGCTGCCCCGCTGGTTAATCGTCCCGGCGTAAACCTTTTCGTGCTCTTGCTTCAGCACGGGGACGGGCTCTCCGCTAAGCATACTTTCATCCACATACGAGCTGCCCTCCGCTACAGCGCCGTCCACCGCTATTCTTTCGCCGGGCTTTACCAGCACCGTATCGCCTGCCGCCACTTGCTCCACGCCGACCTGCACCTGCCGCCCGTCCGCGCACGCCAGCGTAACCGTTTGGGGCTGCAAGCCTATCAGCTTTTTTAGCGCCGACGAGGTGTTGCTTTTTGCCCTCTCCTCCATGCAGCGACCCAGCAAAACGAACGTGACGATAACGCTCGCCGTTTCAAAGTAAACATGCGGCAAAATGCCTCTGGAGAGCCAAAAGTCGGGGAACAGGACGTTGCCGACGCTGAACAGGTAGGCAACGCCCACGCTCAGGGCTACCAGCGTGTCCATGCTCGCCGCCCTGCGCCGCAGCTGCCGCCCTGCGCGAAGGAAGAAATCTCGGCCAACCCAGCAAACCACCGGCGTGGCAAGTATCCACATCAGCTCGCCGGCAAAGGGAACGTCGGAGAAGAACATGCTCGCGGCAGCCACCGGCAGCGATAGCGCGGCAGCCCACGCCGTGCGGCTTTTGAGCTTGCGGTACTCGCTTGTCCGGATTTTTTCGGCGGCTTCGGAGCCGCTTTTTTCTTCCGTCAGCAGGTCGTAGCCTTTTGCCTGCACCGCCTTGCGGATTTTGGGCAGCGATATTCGTTCGGGTTGGTAGCTAATGGTGGCGCTCGCCGAAGCGAGGTTCACCGCAACGCCTGCCACGCCGGGCAGGTTTCGGATAGCGTCTTCCACCGCCTTGACGCACGCAGCGCAGTGCAGGTGAAGAACAGGAAAAGTTTGCTGACGGGTGTTCATGTGTATTTTTTGGCTGATACTCATTTTTTATTTTTGATAATCCGTATGCTTCCAGTAAAATATGGAGGCGTAATACCCCGCGACGGCAACCGCAGCTACGGTGAGGTAGCTCAAGTTGTTCAACGGCGGTTGCTCTCCGCCAATGCCGCTGTGCAGGGCGGGAACAGCCCAGGGAAAGTATTGGCCATACCCGACGGCGGCGATAATCTGCGAAAAAACCAGCGTTAAGGCAACAAACGCCAGCGGCGACAGGTAGCCTTTGCCCCATATAGCAAGAAACGCTACCGGCGTTCCGAGCAATAGCGTCAGAAAGGTTGTGGAAAAGTAGCCCCGCAAGCAGGCGAAAGCATGTTCGCCGTCGAAGCCGGGCAGCTGTAGCAGCAAGCCGATTGCCACGCCTAACCCCACGTTGACAATTGCCAGCGCAATTGACCACAGGAAACAGGCGATGTATTTTGCGTTTAGTATTGTTGCCCTTGACGTTGGCAGGGAGAGCAAATCTTTGACCGTACTGTCCGAGTATTCCCTGCCGAAAATCCAGCTGGCAGTAAAGCCAAAAACCATTATCCCGCCAACGCCCATACCCTGCGTCAGTATCATAAAGAGAGCGTCCCAGTCGGCGGAAACGCTCATCATTTCCATTTTTGCGCTGAGCAGGCTCGCCTTTGCCGCCGCCGCCGAATGTCGCATGACCAGCATAAACACTCCGCTCATGACGGGTACCAGCGCAAAGGCGATAGCGCTTATCAGGAACACTTTTGAATGTTTGAATTTTATTAACTCCGCTCTTAGCGCAAGTAGCAGGTTACACATTTTCTTTGCCTCTTATCGTTCGTAAAAAGTACTGTTCAAGGTTTTCCGTAAACACGTAGAGCTGTTTTACGGAAAATCCGTTTTCTACCAGCCGCTTCGCTACTTCTTCCGGTTTCTCCACCGCCTTTTTGTCCGATACCGCTATTTCCCCGTCGCCAAGAGCGGCGTGATACTGTGCGGCGTTCAGGCAGGCTGCCGCCCGCTTGTTGTCGTTGGTCTTGACAAGCGTTTTTTTTATTAGCCGCTCGTGCAGCTCGTCGGCGTTTAATTCGTCGAGCAATTTTCCGTAGTGAATGATGGCTATGCGGCTGGCCAGCTTTGATATTTCCCCAAGTATATGGCTTGAGAGGAATACGGTTGTGCCGCTTGCGGAGAGCTCCTTTAGCAGCCCGCGTATTTCGACGATGCCTTCCGGGTCAAGCCCGTTTACCGGCTCGTCCAGAATCAAAAGCTTTGGGCTGTGCATTAACGCCTTTGCCAAGCCCAACCGTTGCTGATTGCCCAGCGACAGGTGTTTGGCTTTCGTGTCGGCGTAATGCGCAAGGTTAAGCCTCTCTATGATGTTTGCGATTAATTTTTTGTCCGTCAGCTGCCGCAGCGAATGATAGACGTGGAGATTTTCGACAACCGACAGGTTGGGGTACGCGCAGGGCGTTTCTACCAGATAGCCGATGCTGTTCCAGCGGTCAAACCGCTTGTCCAAGCTCTTGCCAAAAAGCTTGACAGCGCCGGCTGTTGGCGTTACCATGCCGAGCAATATGCGGATTAACGTTGTTTTTCCTGCGCCGTTAAGCCCAAGAAATCCGTATATTTCTCCTTCTCCTACCCGTATCGAAATGTTGTCCAGCGCGGTCAGGGGCTTAAACCGTTTGGTGATGTTTGCCGTTTCAATGATGTTCATGACGACGGTTATTTAAGGGGCGGTTCGCGCACCGCTCTCTACGAGCCACCCCGCCAGCGTTTGCCGGTTTTTTCGCTTTGCGCCGGATTTTTGTTGGCTGCCAAGGTTTACTTCGAGCGTGAACAGCTGTTGGTGGGTGATTAGCCCTGCGGCGGCGTGCACCGACCACGTGAAGCGCGCCTGCACGGTGTGGGTATCGAACAGCTGCACGAAAAAATCGCTGCGGTTGTAGAACGAATTTTGGTAGAACGGGTCGCCCCAGTAGAGGTGTTCGGCGCTGTACTTGCCGTACAGCGGCATGAGGTTTTGACCGATGTAGAGCGTATTTTTTACGCCGATACCGAATTTTTCGAGCGTTGCCTCGCTAAAAAACCCGCCGGAGAACCGGTAGCGCGGGTCAACGCCGCGCTCGCGCGAGTACGCGCCCAGCATACCCGCGTTGATGTTGAGCGAATCGAGCAGGAAGCCGACGGACGCGCCAACGCCAAGGCACAGCCGCGCCATGCCGTTGTCCACAATGTGCTGGTCTGTTTCGCCCGCTGCGTGGGCAAAGTGGTGCATGTAGCTTTGCAGGGCAGCGTAGGCTTTCTTGAGCCGGTACCTTCCGGCAATGCCCACCAAAAACGCTTCGCGCTGCGTTTCCGTCTGACGCCCTGCCCAGTCCAGCCAGACGTCTGCGTGCCACTGTTCGCCGAATATTTTCCAGAATATGTTGGCGGAGTTCAGCCGCAGGTTGACGACGGAGTCGTAGAAAAGCGCGTTGGGGTAGTCGGCGAGCAGCGTTCGCGCGGGGAACGAGCCTGCGTACATCTCAAAAGGCTTGGCGCAGTAGCGGTAGTAGGCAACGTACTCCACCTGAGACGGAACTTTTTCGGCGCTGCCAAAGTAATGCTGTAGCCCCACGCCTGCGTGCAGGCGGTGAACGCTGTCGAACCGCAACCCAACTTCGGGGACAAGCCACGAGCCGAGAATGCTCTGCGGCATTTGCCGCTGCTTGAGATCATATTCGCGGTTGTCCGCAAAGGAAAAGAAAGCCGCGCTCCACTCGGGCTGCACGCCCTGCGCGGCGCAGAGGCAGGCGGTTGACAGCAAAGCAAAAGACGCAAAAATACGCCGATTTAGTTTCATACGACCGGTTTTGAAATTCTATGTGCAACAGTGCGTGCAAAAATACGGTTTTTTTTGCTACTTTTGTCGGCAAAAAGAAAAAAGTATTTCTGATGAAGTTAGCGTTAGAGAAGAGGACAAAAATCGTTGCCACCATATCCGACCACCGGTGCGACGTGGAATTTCTGCAGGAGCTCTACGAAACGGGAATGAACGTTGTACGCATCAACACCGCTCACCAAACGCTCGAAAGTTCGATGAAGATTGTAGAAAACGTGCGCAAAGTCTCCTCCAAAATCGGTATTCTGGTAGATACCAAGGGGCCTGAAATTCGCACCACTGCAATGGCCAACAACGTCGGGTTTGAAGTCGCGGCGGGCGATACGGTGAAAATTTCCGGAAATCCCGCCACCCTGTCGTGCCGCGAAATGCTGTGCGTGAACTACGCCGGATTTGCAAGCGATGTGCCGCTTGGCGCTGCCGTGCTCATCGACGATGGCGACTTGCAGCTGACGGTGGTGGACAAGAATCCGGACTTTTTGCTGTGCAAGGTTCTGAACGGCGGCGTAGTCAAAGGGCGCAAAACCGTCAACATTCCCGGCGTGGAGATAAGCCTGCCGTCGCTCAGCAGCCGCGACGTGGAGTACATACGCTGGGCGGTGGACAACAGCATTGACTTCATTGCCCACTCCTTTGTGCGGACGAAAGACGACGTGCTGGCGGTGCAAAAAATTCTGGACGAACGCCGAAGCCATATCAAGATTATTGCAAAAATCGAAAACCGGCAAGGCGTTGATAATATTGACGAAATTCTGGACAACGCTTACGGAATTATGGTGGCGCGAGGCGATCTGGGGGTCGAAGTAGAGTTTGAGGAAATTCCGGGCATCCAAAAAATGCTCATAGAAAAATGTCAGGCGTGCGGAAAGCCCGTGATTATTGCCACGCAAATGCTGCATAGCATGATAGAGCGTCCGCGCCCCACCCGCGCCGAAATAACCGACGTGGCAAACGCCATCTACCAGCGCACCGACGCCATTATGCTGAGCGGCGAAACGGCAAACGGCGCATACCCCGTAGAGTCGGTACGCGCCATGAGCAAAATTGCTATTGCGGTAGAAAAGGACTTGCAGCCCCACGAGCGTCAGCCCAACGTGGGGATAAGCGACAAGGTGGCGATTGTGCTTTCCAAGTCCGCCGTGCAAGCAAGCCGGGAGCTGCCCATCCGCGCTTTCGTAACCGACACCTACACCGGGCGCGTGCCGCGCTATCTGGCGGCATTTCGCAGCAGAAGTCCCATTTTTGTGCTTTGCTACCTCGACCACCTCACGCGCGAGCTGTCGCTATCGTACGGCGTGTACTGCTACCCCGCAACCCCGCTAAAAAACAACGACGAATTTTTGCGCTACGCCATACGCTTCCTGCGCGACCAGCGTTGCATCAACAGCGCAGATATGGTGGCGGTAATGGCGGGAAACTACTACTTCAGAGGCGCTGCAACCTACCTCGAAATCGGCATTGTGCAAAACCTGATAAGCGAGCTGAATCAGGAGGACTACTATGCGTCGTAGCCTCCTTGCGGCGGCGCTGGCGGCGACGCTGGCGGCCTACGCGCAGCCCGACGGGGAGCTGACGGAGGATGAAGATGACGTTACCGTAGAGGCGATACAGGCGCTCAAGTACCACCGCTGCGAGGATGCGCTGAACTTGCTCGCGGACAGGGAGCGCAGCGCGGATACGCTCAGCCGCGTGCACCGGCAGCTCAAAGCCGAAGCTTTTACCTGCCTTGGCTCCTACAAAACAGCCCTCGCCATTTACAGCGACCTGCTCAAGGAGGAGGCAAACAACCCCTCGTACCTCTACCGCCGTGCGCGGCTGCACGGAATGTTGGGGCAGTGGAAACAGGCATACGCCGATTGCGCCCGGCTGCGCCTGCTCAAGCCCGACGGCAACGCCCACTGCAAGCCCTGCGGAGAGTATGCGCTCAACGCAAAAAAGTATAGAGAAGCGGTGGCGTTCCTTTCAGACTATCTCTCCGAAAATAGCGGCGATACGGAGGCGCGGTACAGCATGGCAATGGCGCAGCGGGGGCAGAAAAATTTCACCCAAGCCCTCCTCCTCATCAACGAATGTCTTGCCGCCAACCCTGCGGAAGGCAAGTACTACGCTGCGCGGGCGCAGCTGTACGAGCAAACGGAGGCGCACCGCTTTGCCGCCGAAGACTACCACGCCTACCTCGCGCAAAATCCCGCCGACCACAACGGCTGGCTACAGTACGCGCACCTCCTGCGCAAGCTGGGGCGCAAGGCCGAAGCTTGCAAGGCATTTAAGCAATCCGAAATTCACGGAAATCTCGACGCAGGAAGGTATCTGTACAGGTACTGCAAGTAGCAATTTGTCCACGAAAATTTTTTTGTCCACAGATTACACGAAAATTTTTTTGTCCACAGATTACACGGATTAACACGGATTTTTGTACACGAAAATCTTTTTGTCCACAGATTACACGGATTAACACGGATTTCTGTACACGAATTTGTACAATAAAAACATGCGGCAACCCGTTTCAATTCCCCGTAGGGGAATAATAGCAATAGAAAGGCGAAACAACCGTTCCTCTATTGGCATATTGTCCTACGGACAA
>JAITAP010000231.1 GCA_031284065.1 Prevotellaceae bacterium | reverse complement strand
ACTTTACTTTCCCTTCGCGGAGCAGCCGCCAGTATTCGCGCTTTTCCTGCAAAGGCATTCCTTCGGTAGCTTTCGCCATTTTTTCTTTCACGGCGCGAAAAAAGGCTACCGTATCAAATTCTTTTTCTTTTTTTACTTTCGGGTTCATAGCCTTAGAAAATAGGCGAGCGTTTCAAATTTTTATTTTCCATCAATGATCGCATTTGTGTGATTGCCACGTGGTTGAGTTGTACTAAACGCTCACCCTGCGGCAACTCTTGCCGAATCAGCAGTGCGTTAATGCTTTCCATATTCGACAGCACAACCAATTGTTGCAAAGTGGCATAATCACGGATATTTCCTTTCAAATCAGGATTTTCATCCCGCCACTGCTTTGCGGTTTTGCCAAACAACGCCACATTCAGCAAATCGGCTTCTTCGGCATATTTGTATGCAATTTGTTCTTTGGTAACGGCATCCGGAATAATATGTTCCTTAATCGCATCGGTATGAATACGGTAGTTGATTTTCGAGAGAGTGCGCTGCAAGCTCCATTCGAGTGATTTTGTGCGCTGCTCGTCCTCTTTTAGTCGTTGAAACTCTTTAATCAAATAAAACTTGAACTCTGCCGAAAGCCAAGAACCAAACTCAAAGGCAATATCTCTATGGGCAAAAATTCCACCGCCATATCGCCCTGATTTTGAAAATATCCCGATTGCATTCGTGCGTTCTACCCAGCGTTTTGGCGTGAGTACAAGCCGCCCGCTTTCGGTTTTAATCGTATGGAATTCCATACGGTTAAAATTCGGGTTATAGATTTGCTCCCACAAGCCTAAAAAATCAAGCGTAAAGTGCGACTCATCCCGTTGGAAACCACTACACGCGCCTCTAACTCATCTTTGTAGCCCGCCATATCCGTTAATGAGATATAGTCCTCATTTTCTTTTGAAGTAATGACTGCAACTACCGTATCAATTACTTTTATTGTTTCTTTCTTGCTCATGTAACTTTCAGCTTCCCTTCACCTTTTCCACCGCTTTTTTCACCAGCGTTGTCGGGTCTATTTTTTTAGAAACTTTAATGCTGTCAAAGCCCTGCCCGAATACGCCCATGACGCTGCCCACCGAAATAAACGCTTGGGAATCTTCCTCCTTTACAATGCGGTAAATGTTGTTGGCTTCGTTGCGCCGCGCCAAAATCATGAGCAGCTTTTTGTCTTTTTTCGTGTACCAGCCTGTGGCGTTGAGCAGCGTAACGCCCCGGTGTTGCTCGCTCATGATGCGGTTGGCGATAGCCTCGTACCGGCACGAAAAAATAAATATCTGCACCGATTGCTTGTTGCCCGACAGCACCATGTCCACGCAGTACGAAAATATCCCCATGATAATGTAGCCGTACACTACCTTTTCGATGCTGAAGTACAGCAGGTACGACGAGCCGATGATGAGGAGGTCGCAGTAGAGGAAAACGCGCCCCACGCTCATGTTGCGGTACTTGGTGATAATCATGGCCACAATGTCTGTTCCGCCTGCGCTTCCGCCCTGCGTAAAGGCAATGCCGATGCCCGCGCCCGTCAGGATGCCGGTGATGATGGCGCCCAGCAGCGGGTCGCTCACGTGCGGCTCGTCGGCAATGGGCAGCAGCCTGAGGAGGAACGTTATCGCCACAATTCCGTAAATGGTTTTTACGCCGAAGTTGCGCCCCAGCGCTATGAACGCCAAAATGACCAGCGCCACGTTGATGGCCAGGTAGGTGTAGCTCACGGGGATGCCGGCGGCGTAGTAGAACAGCGCGCCCACGCCGCTCACGCCTCCGCCCACAATGGCGGCGGGGAGCATGAACTGGTTAATGCCTACCACGTACATAAACAGGCCAAAGGTGATAATGGTGTATTCGCGCGCAATGCGCGTTCCTTTCCTTAGCATACTATGTTGATTATTTTACCCGGTACGAACACAAAATTTTTCAGCGGCTTTCCGTCCAGAAACTTTTCGGTGCTTGGGTCGCTCGCCACCAGCTGCTGCGCCTCCTCCCTGCTCAGGCCGAGCGGCAGCGCCTTTTTGTAGCGCAGCTTGCCGTTGAACGAGACGGGGTACTCAAACGAGCTTTCCACCAGCATTGCCGGATTAAATTCGGGGAATGTCGCGTCGCAAACGGTGGAGGCGTGCCCCAGCGCCTCCCACAGCTCTTCGGCGACGTGCGGGGCAAACGGCGCCAGCAAAACAACCAGCGGCTCCAGCGCCTCGCGCTTGCAGCACCGCAGCTCCGTAAGCTCGTTTACGCAAATCATAAATCCGCTCACCGCCGTGTTGAACGAGAAGGCCTCAACGTCGTCCTGCACTTTTTTGATGATTTTGTGCAGCGTTTTCAGCTCCTGCGGCGTGGCGTTTTCGTTGCTCACCGCAAAGCGGCCGTGCTTGTCGTAGAATAGCCGCCACAGCTTGCGCAAAAAGCGGTGCACGCCGTCGATGCCGTTCGTATCCCACGGCTTTGACATCTCCAGCGGCCCCAGAAACATTTCGTACAGGCGCAGCGTGTCTGCACCGTAGCGGCTCACCACGTCGTCGGGGTTCACCACGTTGTACATCGATTTTGACATTTTCTCCACCGCCCAGCCGCAGATATACTTCCCGTTTTCCAAGATAAACTCGGCGTTGGCGTAGTCGGGATTCCACCGCCTGAACTTTTCCGTATCCAGCGCGTCGTTCTCCACCAAGCTTATATCCACGTGGATTTCCTGCACCTCGTACTTGTCCTTCAGCCCCAGCGACACGAAGGTATTGGCGCCCGCCACGCGGTAAACAAAGCTCGAGCGTCCCTGTATCATCCCCTGGTTGATGAGCCTTTGGAAGGGCTCGTCCTCGCAAATTTCGCCCAAGTCAAACAGGAATTTGTTCCAGAAGCGGGAGTACATCAGGTGCCCCGTGGCGTGCTCCGTGCCGCCAATGTAGAGGTCAACGTTGCGCCAGTACTCGTTTTTGGCTTTGTCCGCCAGCCGCTCGCCGTTGTGGGGGTCCATGTAGCGGATAAAGTAGGCGCTGCTGCCCGCAAAGCCCGGCATGGTGCTCAGCTCGTAGCTGTACTTTCCCTCGTACTTCCACTCCGCAGCGCGTCCCAGCGGAGGGTCGCCGGCTTCGGTGGGCAGGTACTTGTCCACCGGCGGAAGCTCCAGCGGCAGCGCGTCCGGCGGAAGCGTGTGCGGCGCGCCGTCCTTGTAGTAGATGGGGAACGGCTCGCCCCAGTAGCGCTGTCGGCTAAAGGTGGCGTCGCGCAGGCGGTAGTTTACCCTGGCAGAGCCAATGCCCAGCTCCTCCACCTTTTTTATGGCGGCGCCAATGGCGTCCTTCACCTTCATCCCGTTGAGGAATCCGGAATTTACCATCACGCCTTCCTTAGCGTCAAAGCTCTCCGCGCTCACGTCGCAGCCCTCGATGAGCGGAATAATTTCCAGCCCAAAGCGCTTTGCAAAGGCGTAGTCGCGGCTGTCGTGCGCAGGCACCGCCATGATAGCGCCGGTGCCGTACCCGGCGAGCACGTACTCGCTCGTCCAGATGGGAATTTGCTTGCCGGTAAACGGGTTTTCGGCGTACAGGCCGGTGAACTTTCCGCTCACGTTCTTCACCTCGCTTTGCCGCTCGCGCTCCGAGCGATTTTTTGCCCAGCTCACGTACTCGGCAACCTCCGGCGACGGCGTGAAGTGAGAAAAAATGGGGTGCTCGGGGCAGACCACCATAAACGTGGCGCCAAAAATGGTGTCGGGGCGCGTGGTGAATACTTCGAGGGAGGTTTCGGGGGAGAAGCCCGGCGCCTTAAAGCGCACGTTAGCGCCTGTTGACCTGCCAATCCAGTTGCGCTGCGTTTCCTTGAGGCTGTCGCTCCAGTCCACGCGGTTCAGCCCGTCGAGCAGCCTGTCGGCGTACGCCGTAATGCGGAGGTACCACTGCCGCATCAGCTTTCGCTCCACCGGGTGCCCGCCGCGCACCGACAGCCCGTTGGCGACTTCGTCGTTGGCGAGCACCGTGCCCAGCGCCGCGCACCAGTTCACCATGCCGTCCTTTTGGTAGGCAAGGCGGTACTCCATCAGCGTGCGGCGCTGCGCGTGCGCGTCCATGCCGCTCCACTCGGCAGCGGTGAACTTCGCGTCGGGGTTGCCGCACGCCGCGCAGACGCTGAGGTTGCCGCCTTTCTCAAACGCGGCAACCAGCGCCGCAATCGGCTTTGCCTTTTGCGCAGCCGTATCGTAGTAGTGGTTGTAGAGGTCGATGAACGTTTTTTGCGTCCACCGGTAGTACTCCGGCTCGCAGGTTCTCACCTCCCTGTCCCAGTCGAACGAAAACCCGATTTTGTCCAGCTGCTCGCGGTAGCGCGCAATGTTGGCGTTGGTGGTAATGCGCGGGTGCTGGCCGGTTTGTATTGCGTACTGCTCGGCGGGCAGCCCAAAAGCGTCGTAGCCCATGGGGTGCAGCACGTTGAAGCCGCGCAGCCTCTTGTAGCGGCTGTAAATGTCGGAGGCAATGTACCCCAGCGGATGCCCCACGTGCAGCCCCGCGCCCGACGGGTAGGGAAACATGTCGAGAACGTAATACTTGGGCCTGCGCGAATCTTCCACAACCTTATAGGTCTTGTCCTCGCGCCATCGCGCCTGCCATTTTTTTTCTATTTCGGAAAAGTTGTACTCCATACAGTGATTGAGCAAAAAAAATTTTCTGCGAAGGTAGTAAAAAGGCGGTGTTTAACGAAATTTACGGGCAAAAATTTCTACAAATTTACGTTGGGAATTGAGAAGTCAGAAAATCCGAGCTGCTGACGCTGCGCTCCTTCGCCGCTCTTCGCCCCCATTCCGCTCTCTTTGCCTCCCCACGCCGTCATTCCGACCGTAGCGCACGGAGTGGAGAAGCCTACCGCCACAACCTATCCCCCTTGTGAGAGAGAGCCACAGAGAACGTAAGGGCGCTTGGGGATTAGCTCCGCTGAGCTCCGCTTCGCTCAGCATGACGGGCGCCAAGAGCTCGGAATGGAGTAGCCTGTGAAAGCAATTTTGCTTTTAACAATTTTGTGATAAAAGGGTGAATAACCTGCGGCTAACGAGCCGTAAACTTGTAAATCAATGCGTATGGAAAAAAAGTGGAATTTGATTTTAACAATGCAATATTTTTTTTGTAGAAAGTCGGAAAAAAATTTGTTTTTATTAAATATGTTGATTACCTTTGAGGCGAGAATTGTGGGGTGAAATCTGTGCAGAAAGAAAATTCTCAAGCAGTTGTACTTCGCTACAACGCAAATTAAATTTTGTATAATATTATAAATAAATTAGTTGGCAAATATTATGAAAACTTGGAAAATTATATTGAGTAGCATTATGGTGGCAGCATTATTTTCTTCGCTGTATAGTCAGCGTGCCCACCATGAAGCTAACTTTACAGGCGCCGATAGCGTTCCGCTAAAAACAGAGGTTGACGCAGGCAAAGCCGGGCTTAAGCTGTACCCCAATCCGGTGGAATCGGAATTGAGGGTAATGAGCGAAAAATACGGCATCGACCGCTTGGTAATTTACAGCAGCACTTCGGGCGAGCTCGTTTTTGCGTGCTCCATACCGGCTCCGCAGGGAGCAAGCATCATCATCAACATGGGCGCATACTCCAGCGGCAGCTACGTGGTAAGAGTCTGGTTTAAGGATGTAAAGAAGCCCGTATCGTGCAGCATATACAAGACGTGAGACGCTTTTTTTGAAAAAATAAGAAGCCGACGTTGGAGAAACGCTGGCTTTTTTGCATAAAAGAGTTACCTTTGCGAAGCTCTTTAGAAGAAAATGGCCGCATAGTTCAGCTGAATAGAACGTCAGATTCCGGTTCTGAAGGTCGGGGGTTTGAATCCCTCTGCGGTCACCACGTCCGGCAGCCAAATAGCCATGTAATGTAAGCCTTGCAGCAATGCAAGGTTTTTTTTTATTGCGCAGAGATTTTCCAAATCGAAAATAAGAAAGACTGACCGTAGAAAGCTACGCGCATCACTTCTTTCCTCTCATGTACTGCTTCAACAATTTCCGGTTAAAGACAATATGAAATAATCCGGCTATCATAAAGATTCCGGCTGACAGTCCATGTAGTTGCAATCCCATGTCGCCCCAAAAAGTTCCCTTTCCGAATGTCTGTATCATTTTCCCCGAAATGGGCATGAGAATAAACGTGATAAATAATATCACCGATGCAATGGCTCGCTTGTTGAACTTTCTTTTTGGTGACATTTTAATTGAATTTTTTGTTAACCGTCCGACGTTTCACATCCTGCCGCTCTATCATCCCTGCAAAAATCCCTTTTGTGGCGAGCAACTTTTCGGGAGCGCCGCTTTCGGCAACCGTGCCGCTGTCGAGCGCTACGATTTTGTTGGCGTTGGCTACCGTGCGCATACGGTGGGCAATGACCAGCATAGTCTTGTGGCGTATCAGCTCCGAAATGCCCGCCTGTATGCGGGTTTCGTTTTCCACGTCGAGCGAGGCGGTGGCCTCGTCGAGCAGGACGATGGGCGCGTCTTTCAGCAGGGCGCGGGCTATGGATACGCGCTGGCGCTCGCCGCCCGAAAGTGTTTCGCCGTTTTCGCCGATGACGGTGTGGTAACCCTGCGGCATCCTGCACGCAAACTCGTCGTAGCAGGCAAGGCGGGCTGCCGACAGCGCCTCTTCGTCCGAAGCGTCGCGGCGGCCAATCCGGATGTTGTCTATGATGGAAGCGTTGAAAAGCACAACGTCCTGAAATACGACCGAGTAGTATTTCAGCAGCGTTTCGGGGTCAATCGTGCCAATGTTATGGCCGCCGAGCAGGATTTCCCCCGACTGAATATCCCAAAAGCGGGCGGCGAGGCGGGCGACCGTGCTTTTTCCGCTGCCCGAACGACCGACTAACGCCGTGATTTCGCCCTGCCGCGCTGTGAAAGACACGTTTTGCAGCACACGTTTTCCCGATTCGTATTTTAACGAAACGGGCGCAGAAGCAATACGCAATTCGTCTTTATACTCCGTTGCGAAATGTGTTTATAGGGTTTTAATACCGCTTCATTCGTGCTGATGGTAACGGCAATACAGTTGGGCGTAATCAAGCCGAAATTCAAGAAGGGGAATACAGGAAAAAAATTCTGATTGAGACATGTTTTGTCATGATTGATTATTAACTTTGTCCCAAAATTCAAATACATCAATAAAACTTAAGAACATGTCCCAACGTCAGACAACCCTCCGGCACA
>JAITAP010000179.1 GCA_031284065.1 Prevotellaceae bacterium | reverse complement strand
ATTATGTTTGATTTAGCAATTATAGGCGGCGGACCTGCGGGTTACGTTGCCGCAGAGCGCGCCGGAGCCAGAGGGCTTACCGTTGCGCTGTTTGAAAAGCGCGAGCTGGGCGGCGTATGCCTCAACGAGGGCTGCATACCAACCAAAACCTTGCTTTACAGCGCAAAGGTTTACGATACGGCCGTTCACGGCGACAAGTACGGCGTGAACGCTAAAAACGCCACCTTTGACTTCGGCAAAATTGTTGACCGCAAAAACAAGGTGGTGCGCAAGCTGGTAGCGGGCGTGGGCGCTAAGATGAAAGCCCACAAGGTTGCCGTTGTCAAGGGCGAAGCCGTTATCAAGGGGCGCGGCGCCAACGGCATCGAAATTACCTGCAACGGCGAAAGCTACAGCGCGGCAAACCTGCTCGTCTGCACCGGCTCTGAGGCGTTTGTGCCGCCAATACCCGGCCTGAAAGAAGCCGGCAACGTTATTCTCACCAACCGCGAAATTCTTTCGCTCACCGAGCAGCCAAAGCGTCTGGTCATCATTGGCGGCGGCGTGATAGGCATGGAGTTCGCCAGCTTCTACAACAGCCTCGGAACGGAGGTTACCGTAGTGGAAATGCTGCCCGAAATTCTGGGCGGGTTTGACCCCGAGCTGAGCGCCATGCTGCGCGACATTTACGCCAAGCGGGGCGTGAAGTTTAACCTCCTGAGCAAGGTAACCGAAATCAGAGGAAACGAGGTACTGTACACCGGCAAGGACGGCGCAGCGGCAAGCGCAACGGGCGACAAAATCCTCGTGAGCGTTGGGCGCAGACCCGTTACGAGCGGGTTTGGGCTGGAAAATCTTGGCGTGGAGCTGCTCAAGGGCGGCGTTAAGGTTGACGAAAAAATGCGCACCAACATCCCCAACGTGTACGCCGCAGGCGACGTTACAGGGTTTTCGCTCCTTGCGCACACCGCCAGCCGCGAGGGCGAGGTGGTGGTGAACAACCTCACGGGACGCCCCGACGTTATGCGCTACAGCGCCATACCGGGCGTAGTTTACACCAACCCCGAGGCGTCGGGCGTTGGGCTTACCGAAGAGGCCGCCAAGGCCGCCAACGTTGCGTACCGGGTAGCCAAGCTGCCTATGGCGTACGCCGGAAGGTTCGTGGCGGAAAACGAGGGCGGCACGGGTATCTGCAAGGCGCTGACGGGCGAAAAGCATGGCGAAATTCTCGGCGTGCATATACTCGGAAATCCGTCGAGCGAAATGATATACGGCGCGTGCATGGCTATTGAGCAGGAAATGACGCTCAAGGAGCTGCAAGAAGTGGTATTCCCTCACCCTACCGTATCGGAAATTTTCAAGGAAGTGGGGTTTCTTTAGGGGGGTAGATTACAAAGGGAATAGAGCTGCAAAAATAGAGCGAGAATTTTGGGGTATAGAGTATCGTGCATATCCGGCGCTACCCGGCTTCTCCAAGTTACGAAACGTTTTTCCCCTCTCCTCCTGATAAAAAAATACAAAACCAACAAAAAATCAATAAATACCATGCCAAAATCTCAACCTGTAGATCCGAAATTTCTCCGTCAGGCGGGAGAGATAACGTTTACCCCCATTCCTGTTAACCGCTACAGCAAGACGGTTGCAGAAGAGCTGCAAAGCAAAAGCTTTTCCAAAGAAGACCTCCGGCGCATTTACCACGATATGGTGGTGATTCGTGAGTTTGAAACCATGCTGAACTTGGTGAAAACTACCGGCGCGTACGAGGGCGTAGCCTACAACAACCCGGGTCCCGCCCACCTTTCGGCAGGGCAGGAAGCCGCCGCCGTAGGCATGGCGTACACGCTGGACGCTAACGACTTTATTTTCGGCTCGCACCGCAGCCACGGCGAAATCCTTGCAAAAGGCCTGCGCGCCATTGAGCTGCTGAGCGACCGCGAGCTCGAAAAAATTATGAACGAGTTCTGGGGCGGGGCAACGGTCAGCGTTGCCAAACGGGGCTTTGCGGGAACAACCAAACAGCTTGGGCGACGCTTTCTGCTCTACGGCGCCATGTCCGAAATCTTTGCCCGCGTTACCGGCTTCAACAAGGGCTTGGGCGGGAGTATGCACACCTTTTTCACCCCGTTCGGCATATACCCCAACAACGCCATAGTGGGCGGCAGCGGCGATATTGCCGTAGGCGCGGCGCTCTACAAAAAGGTAAACCGAAAGCCGGGCATCGTGGTTGCCAACATCGGCGACGCTTCTATGGCGTGCGGCCCCGTGTGGGAAGGGCTTGTGTTTGCCGCCATGGACCAGTACAGGCAGCTTTGGGAGGGCGATATGAAAGGCGGGTTGCCCATCATCATCAACATTATGAACAACTGCTACGGCATGGGCGGGCAAACGCGCGGCGAAACTATGGGCTACGACTTTGCCGCCCGCATTGGCGCGGGAGTCAACCCCGAACAGCTGCACAGCGAGCGCGTGGACGGCTACAATCCGCTGGCCGTCATTGAGGCGTACCGGCGCAAGCGAAAGATTCTGGAGAAAAAAAACGGACCCGTGCTGCTCGACGTGGTAACCTACCGCATATCGGGGCACTCGCCCTCCGACTCGTCGTCGTACCGCACAAAGGAAGAGATAGACGCGTGGGTTGCCGAAGACTGCATTGCCGCGTTCGGCAAGCAGCTGGTTGACGCAGGAGCCGCCACCCAAGCCGATTTGGAAGCCACGTGGAAGGATGTAAAAGCGCTGATGCTCGAAATCTTTAAGCTCTCCATCGACGACGCGCTGTCGCCCCGAATGGACTTGTCGCAAAATCCGGAGCTGCTTGGGGCAATGACGTTCTCCAACCTGTCGGTGGACTCCATGTCCGACGCAACGCCGGAGGTGAACCACCCGATGAGCGAAAACCCGCGCGTGCAGCAAATCGCCAAAAAGGAGCGTTTTGCGGTTGACAAGGACGGCAAGCCCGTTTCCAAGATGAAGCAGTACCAGCTGCGCGACGGCATTTTTGAGGCCATCATCGACCGCTTCTACAAGGACGCTTCGCTGATTGCCTACGGCGAAGACAACCGCGACTGGGGCGGCGCGTTTGCCGTGTACCGCGGGCTGACCGAAGCGCTGCCGTACCACCGCTTTTTCAACGCGCCCATTTCGGAAGCGTCCATCATTGGCACAGCCATAGGCTACGCCATGTGCGGCGGGCGCGTCATCCCCGAAATCATGTACTGCGACTTTCTCGGCAGGTGCGGCGACGAAGTATTCAACCAGCTGCCCAAGTGGCAAGCCATGAGCGGCAACGTGCTCAAGATGCCGGTGGTGGTGCGCGTGTCGGTGGGCTCAAAGTACGGCGCACAGCACTCGCAGGACTGGACTTCGCTCGCGGCGCACATCCCGGGGCTAAAGGTAGCCTTTCCCGCCACGCCATACGACGCCAAAGGGCTGATGAACGCCGCGCTGCAAGGCGCCGACCCCGTTATCTTTTTCGAAAGCCAGCGCATTTACGACGTAGGCGAGCAGTTCCACCAGGGCGGCGTGCCCGAAGGCTACTACGAAATCCCCTTTGGCGAGCCCGACGTGAAGCGCGAGGGCACGGACATTACCATACTGACCATCGGCGCAACGCTGTACAGGGCGCTCGACGCCGCCAAAATTCTGGAGGAGAAGCACGGCATGAGCGCCGAAGTTATCGACGCGCGCTCGCTGGTGCCGTTCAGCTACGAAAAAGTGCTGGCTTCGGTAAAAAAAACGGGGCGTATCATCATTTCCGGCGACGCTTCGAGTCGGGGCTCTTTCCTCAACGACCTTGCCCGCAACGTTACCGAGCTGGGCTTCGACTACCTCGACGCGCCCCCTGTGGCGCTCGGCTCGCGCAACTGGATTACGCCGTGCTACGAGCTGGAGAGCGCATTTTTCCCCCAGCCCGAGTGGTTTATCGACGCAATTCACGAAAAAATTGTCCCGCTCAAGGGGCACATCCCCGCGTGCAACTTCACCAACGCCGAGCAAATACGCCGGGCAAAGGAGGGCGTGTAGGGGAATGGGGCGACGAAAAATCTGTGTAAATCTCTAAAATCCGTGCCATTTGTGTGCTAAAAAATCAAGGAAAAAAGTTTATGTCTGAAGCTCAAAACATAGCAAAGCTGGTGGGCGCACCGCTCAACGTCAACGCGCACCTGCACACGCCCTACTCGTTCAGCGCGTTCGACAAGCTGACGGATGCGCTGGATATGGCGAAAAAGGAAGACGTCGCGGTGGTTGGCGTCAACGATTTTTACTCAACGGACGGGTACCGGGAGTGGAATCTGGAGTGCTGCCTGCGCAGGCTCTACCCGCTGTTTAACATCGAATTTATTTCGCTGCAACAGCAGTATATGGAGGCCGGTATTCGCGTGAACGACCCCAACAACCCCGGACGGACGTACCTCAGCGGAAAAGGTCTGGCGTACCCCCAAATTTTGCCCGAATTTTTTGCGGACAAGCTGGCGGCAGTGCGCGAGGAGTCGAACGCGCACGTAGAAAAAATGTGCGGCAGGCTGAATGAGCTGCTGTCAACCGCCAACGCGGGCTTCCTGCTCAACTTTGCCGACATAAAAAGGGAGCTGACCAAAGGGAGCATCCGCGAGCGGCACCTTGCAAAGGCCTTGCGTCTGGAGGTTTACAGACGAAGCAAAGGCAGGGAGGAAATAGCCGACTTTTTTGATGCCCTGTTTGGCGGAAAAAAGCTGCAAGCCGACGTGGACAACCACGCGGCGGTAGAAAACGAGGTGCGCGGCAATCTTCTGAAATCGGGCGGCGCCGCCTTTGTTCCGGAAAACCCGAAAACATTCCTGCCGCTGGACAGCGTCTGCGAAATCATCTTGGCGGCAGGCGGAATCCCCACCTACCCCTTCCTTGCGGACGACGCCAAAGGCAGCTTCACCGACTTTGAGAAAGACGTAAAGAAAGCCGCCGAAGCGCTGAAGCAGCGCAACATTCACTCGGTAGAATTTATCACCACGCGCAACTCAATGGAGACGCTTGAGCAGTACGCCACCTACCTGCACGAGCAAGGCTTTGTGGTAACGTTTGGCAGCGAGCACAACACGCCCGCTATGGAGCCCGTGAAGCTTTCGGTGCGCGGCGGCAAGCCGCTTTCGCAAACGCTCGTAGAGATAGGCTACGCCGGAGCCTGCGTGGTGGCCTCGCACCAGCAAGCCGTGCTGAACAACAGGCAGGGCTACCTCAACGCACACGGCAAAGCCGATATTCTCCACCGCAACGAATACATCAAAAACGGCGACAGCGTTATCAAAAAAGCGGTAAAAGGGTAAGTAAGAGAAAATGCAATCGACAAAAAATGAAACAGAGGATTAGGGAAAAAATATATATTATTGTCTTACTGATGATGGTATCGACTATTTCTACTGCGTCGCTTAAGGTAGTTATAAAAAAGAACAAAATAGGGTTTTACTGTGCTCAAAAAACGCATTTCCACTTCGACAAATCTACCGGTGAGCTTATTATGGGGTCAGAATACTATGCGCCTATACCTTATAAAATTGTAAAAAAAGACACTATTTACGACATTACAGAGTTTCTTGAGCCGGGCACGGGCATCTATTTTTTTCTTCCCGACGGAACGCCGGTAGGTTTAGATGATTGGAAAATTACCTATACAAAATCGGAGGCTTTTAAAGCGGCAGAAAGAAACGCGGCATTGGAGGATGAATTGGAAACGATGCGCCGCCAGCTGCAAAATGCGGAAAGTGCAAGGAAACAAGAAGAAGAAAGGCGAAAAAGAGCCGAAAGCAAATGGCCGATTTTTTATTAAATAAACTTCTACGTTGTTCGGAAAGTTCTTTTGTGAAACGTGCGCTCCTCGCCGCCATGTCATTCCGACCGGAGCACGCGAGGTACGAGCGCGCGAAGTGGAGGAAACTCCCACAACAACGCGCCAAAAAGTCCGGTGGTAAGGGTGGAGATTTCTCGCTTCGCTCGAAATGACGAAAAAAGGGGGACGGAATGACAAAGGGGAATATATAACTTTCACAATCCGTATGCTTTCAGTACACAAAGTAAAGTATTGTCCCCCTGCGGCAATTTTTATCTGATACTCGTAAATTCCTAATTTAACAACATTTGTTTTTATGAAAGAAATTGAAGACCTCGTACAAATCTCCCGATTCTACGGCCAAGACAGCCGCTACGTAATTGCCGGAGGCGGCAACACTTCGTACAAAACCGGCGAAAAGCTTTGGGTAAAGGCCAGCGGCTACAGCCTTGCCGCCATCACCGAAGATGGCTTTGCCGTGCTCGACCGCAGCAAGCTGAACCTGATTTCGGAAAAAACGTACCCCGCCGACCCCGCCCTGCGCGAAGAGGAGGTAAAGAACGACCTGTCGGCAGCCTGCATCACCAAAGACCGCCGCCCGAGCGTGGAAACGTCCATGCACAACGCCATGAGCGCAAGCTTTGTGGTGCACCTCCACCCCACGCTGGTGAACGCCCTGATGTGCTCGCAAAATGCCGAAAAGGCAACCGCAGAGATACTGGGCGACAAGGCGCTCTACATCCCGTACATTGACCCGGGATACGTGCTTTTCAAAGAAGTGGAAACCCGCATACGAAGCTACAAGGCAAAGCATGGCGCAGAACCCGAAGCTATTTTGCTGCAAAATCACGGCATTTTTGTCGGCGCGGACTCCGCCGAAAAGGTAAAAGCCGTGTACAGCGAAGTGTTGGGGAAAATTGAGGCTGCCATTGCAACGCCGCTGCCGGAGGAGGAAAACGGCAACGCCTGCCCGTCCGGCGTAAGCGCGCAAAAGGTAATCCCCGCCATTCGCATGATGCTGAGCCGGGAAAGCTTGAAAACGCTGAAAGTGGCAAGCAACGCGCTCACGAGCTACTTTGGCCGCTCCGAAGAAAACTTCAAAAAAATATCCCGCCCCTTTTCGCCGGACATTATCGTTTACTGCAAGTCGAGCTACGTTTACGTTGACGGCGACAGCGAGGAGGCGATTTTGCTTGCTGCGGAGAAAAAAATCGAAGCCTGCGCAAAGCAGCACGGATATACGCCAAAGGTAATACTCATCAAAGGCGCAGGCTTGGTGGCGGTGGGCGACAACGCCGCCGGATGCAACGTCATCTTGGATGTTTTTCAGGATATGATGAAAATTGCTTTCCTTGCGCAGTCCTTTGGCGGAGAGCGCCCCATGACGCAGGCGCAGGTGGACTTTATCGACAGCTGGGAGGTGGAAAACTACCGGCGAAAAATCAGCGCAGGCGCGAGCTCCGGACGCGCAGAGAACAAAATAATCGTTGTAACCGGCGCAGCGCAGGGCTTTGGCGAGGGCATTGCGCGATGTCTCATCAGAGAGGGCGCCAACATTGTGGTGGCCGACCTCAACGAAGCTGCCGGGCTGCAAGCCGTGCAGCGGCTCAACGAGCTGGCAAAAAGCAACCGCGCGGTTTTTGCCAAAGCCAACGTTGCCGACGTAAGCAGCATTGACAGCCTCATGGAGGCTACCGTCCGCAGCTTTGGCGGCTTGGATGTTTTCATCAGCAACGCCGGTATTCTCCGCGCCGGCGGCTTGGAGGACATGACGCCCGAAAGCTTTGAGCTGGTTACGAAAATCAACTACAGCGCCTACTTCTACTGCGCGCGGGCGGCCTCGCGCGTGATGAAGCTGCAAAACAGGTACAGCGAGGCAAGCTACGGCGATATTATCCAAATCAACTCCAAGTCGGGGCTGCGCGGCAGCAAAGCCAACTTTGCCTACGCGGGCGGTAAGTTTGGCGGCGTTGGGCTTACGCAGTCGTTTGCGCTGGAGCTGGCGCCCTTTCGCATCAAGGTCAACGCCATTTGTCCGGGAAATTTCTACGAAGGTCCGCTGTGGAGCGACCCCGTCAACGGGCTGTTTGTGCAGTACCTGAGCGCGGGAAAGGTGCCCGGCGCAAAAACGGTGGAGGACGTGCGCGAATTTTACATGTCGCAGGCGCCCATGAAAAAAGGCACAGCGCCTGAGGACGTGGCGAAGGCGGTGCTGTACGCGGTGGAGCAAACCTGCGAAACGGGTCAGGCAATTCCGGTTACCGGCGGGCAGGTGATGCTGAGCTAAAGCCCGGTTTTGATACCGAAAAGCTGCTTGAGAGCGCCAAAATTCTTTGCGGGCAGCCTCCTACCCGCCTGCTGCTAAAAAAGCGCCGTATTGCAGTAAAATACGGCGCTTTTAAAACGTATTTGAGCGTCTTTGACTTGTAGCCCCAAACGGAGTTACGCGAACGCTCACTTTTTTTTAGATTGCGTATAAGTATTTATGTTGTTAAATTTCCCAATTCCCGTTTCATTTCCAAGATTGTTTTTTGGGCATCCCATTTTTTATCAAAAACAGATTTGATTTTATTATCAATATGTTCTCTCGTTTTTTTATCGTTATGAATTGGCAACCGCAATTCCGTCCAACGATTAGCGATATTGGGCAAAGTGGTTTCCATCAAAATTTTGTTATACATTTGCATTTGTACCAAATAGTGCGAAAAAAGATAAATCAGATAGTAGGGAGTTATTCCGTAATCGTTCCATTCTTTTAAAATACGCATTACCAAAATTTCGCGTGTAAGCAAAACTTCCGTATCATAAGGTGAAACCAACGCCACGCTGCCAATGCGATAGCTTCCACGTCGAACAAAAAGCAAATCTTTTTCGTGCAATTTTTTATTATTTTTCCGCATTTTTTCAAAAACATGATACGGGATTAGCGCCGTTGGGTCTTTATAAACGTCCCAATTTACAATATCTTTTACTCGAATGTAAGGCACCTCGCCCATTCCTTTGTTGTCGGCAGCCGGCGAGCCGTGTCCGTCAAAAAAGGTAATGATTTTCTCTTTTATCAAATCCGAAACAGAGACCAGAGTACAATGCTGCTCTTTTGCGATTTTCTCAATTTCCTGCTCTCTACTATTCCAGAAATAACGGGGAACTAACACTTTTTGACTAAATGCTATAGTACTATTTACATCAAAAATATATTGCCTGTCATTTTTGCAATCTGTTATTTCATTGATAATCAAATTAATATCATCCCATATTTCGTTTTTATTTATAGTTTGCATTTTATAATCCCAACGATACAGAGGTTTTCCGTTGTGGTCGTGTCCCATTTCCACCGCAACACCCATATTGATTTTTTCCTGCTGTTTAACGCCTTTTTGGATAATTAAAACACAGCATTTTGCATTGCACAAGGGGCGAAATGTATTATGTGGCAAATCAATTACCCACATGACATTATGTTGCCTAAAAAAATCAAGAATGTAATGTAACTTTGGTGCGTGAAAAAATGTTTCAGGTAAAATGATGCCTAATTTTCCGCCTGTTTTTAAGAGTTGAAAACAACGCTCAATAAACAGGATTTGGGGCTGCACATCATCTCTTATTTTGTTGCTTTTTACAAAGGTTTCATTATTTTTTTTCCATTCGTGCGCCAAATCAAACTGTTGTAATTTTTCTTTTCCAACAACTTTAATCTCTTTTCCGAAAGGTGGATTGGTAAGCACAATGTCAAAATTTTCAAGCCTGATTTTTAACTTTGTCTCTGATTTCCAATTTTCAGGTTTTTCCAAGCTGTCTTCACAGAAAATTCCTGTTGTACCATCGCCAACCAAATTCATGTATGCCTTGGCCACTTTGCTTAGAAAGTAATCTTTATCTATTCCTCTAACATTTTTTGTTGCGATATCTACTTTTTCGCGTCCAATATCTTTTTCGTTCCATCCCAATTTTTTGTATTTTTCATCCGCCCTTGTCCAAATGGAACGCAGGGACTCAATTAGAAATCCACCGCTACCACAAGCAGGGTCAATAATTTTATCGTTTTCCGTTGGTCGTAGAATATCAACCATCATTTTTACCACATTCCGAGGCGTAAAAAACTGTCCCATGCCGCCTTTTAAGGCGTGGTCAATAAAAGTTTCAAAAGCGTCAGCAATTACGTCTCGCTCGCAATTCATCAATGAATAGTTCTGCAATTCACCCACTACAAATGCAACAGAATTTGTGTCTAATGTAATTTTATCCTCTGTATCAATAACTTCAGGATGCTTGGTTTTTACTTCATTAAACAACTCTAAAATTCGCTCTTCTACATCTTTGGGCTTTTCATCAATCCCCGCTCTGAATTTCACAATATCATTCGGGGCGGTATATTTTTCATCGTATATTTTACAGAAAATAATGTTTATGAGTTGTTGTGCCAAAACCTCATCCCGAGTTGCCCCAACGGTATTTGCAGCTAAATGGTTTCGAATAGATTTGAATATGGTTTTGAGATTGTGCGTAGGTTTCAAGTCCTGTCTTTTGTACAAGCCAATATCTTCTATTCGTTGCTTAAATTTGGGAATATTGGGAATTTCTTCAAAATGAACTTCGCCATTATTCTTCACAAATTTACGCAAGAAAAAGCGTTCTTCGCCGTTAAACCACACACCAAGGTAAGCGGTTGAAAGAGTCAAGTAGTTTTCAAGTTGCGTTCTGCCGTCTTTACGATTTTTCTTTTTACACTCCACTACAATGTATAATCCTTCATCGTCTTTTAGCGCATCAAGAAATACGGCAATATCTACAGGGTACTCCTTTTTTGTATCCGAAGGGC
>JAITAP010000158.1 GCA_031284065.1 Prevotellaceae bacterium | reverse complement strand
TTTTATGAAGAAAGAGCGGCTGCCGAAGGGCTTACCTTTGACGACGTGCTGCTAATGCCGGCGTACTCTGAGGCGCTGCCGCGCGAAGTATCGGTTGCCACCCGGTTCACCCGGCATATCTCCATCAACGCTCCTGTCGTATCGGCCGCTATGGATACCGTAACCGAGTCCCAGCTTGCCATTGCCATTGCCCGCGAAGGCGGCATAGGGGTAATCCACAAAAATATGAGCATTGAGCATCAGGCGGCGCAGGTGCGCGTCGTGAAGCGCGCCGAAAACGGCATGATTTACGACCCGCTCACCATTGGTCCGGACAAGACGGTGGGCGAGGCGCTGTTTATGATGAAAGAGCATAAAATTGGCGGCATTCCGGTGATCAACGCGCAGCGCAAGCTGGCGGGCATCGTTACCAACCGCGACCTGCGCTTTGAGGACAACATGAGCCGCCCGATAGAAGATGTGATGACGCCGCGCAAAGACCTTATCACCATTACGGAAAAAGACCTCACAAGCCTCGAAAACGTCGCTACAATTTTGCGCATTCACAAGATTGAAAAGCTGCCGGTGATAAACGCCGAGAACGACACGCTGCAAGGCTTGTTTACGTTCAAAGACCTGACCAAAGTAAAGGATAACCCCAACGCCAGCAAGGACGGCATGGGCCGCCTTCGGGTAGCGGCGGGCGTGGGCATTACCGCCGATGCGCCTCAGCGGGTGGCGGCGCTGGTGGAGGCCGGCGTTGACGCTATTGTTATCGACACGGCGCACGGACACACGCCCGGCGCGGTGGCGCTGCTCCGGCAGGTAAAGCGCGCGTACTCTTCCATTGACGTGGTGATTGGCAACACCGCTACCGCCGAAGCCGCGCGGATGCTTGCCGACGCGGGCGCCGACGCCATAAAGGTGGGCATTGGCCCCGGCTCCATCTGCACTACGCGCATTATTGCGGGCGTAGGCGTGCCGCAGCTCTCCGCCATATACGACGTGGCAAAGTCGCTCAGGGGAACGGACATTCCCGTCATTGCCGACGGCGGCATCCGCTACTCCGGCGACATCGTAAAAGCGCTGGCGGCAGGCGCCGACAGCATCATGGCGGGCTCAATGTTTGCCGGCGTGGAGGAGTCTCCCGGCGAAACTATCATCTACAACGGGCGCAAGTTTAAGTCGTATCGGGGCATGGGGTCGCTGGAGGCCATGCAGCACGGCTCTAAGGACCGGTACTTTCAGGCGGAGGTGGATGACCTGAAAAAGTTGGTTCCCGAAGGCATTGCAGGTCGAGTGCCGTTCAAGGGAACTCTCTCGGAGGTGATTTACCAGATGCTGGGGGGCCTGCGTGCAGGCATGTTCTACTGCGGGGCAAAGGATATTGAAGCGCTAAAGCAGGCAAAATTTGTGCGAATCACCAACTCCGGCATGGCAGAAAGCCACCCTCACGATATTATGGTAACAAGCGAAGCCCCCAACTATAGCAGGTAAACTGATGATGAAATTTTTTTTAAAAATACTTTTCTGCACGCTACTTGCAACGCTGCCCCTTTCGTGCAAGTATATAAGCCGGCATACAGGCGCAAGCCGGCAGCAAAAGCCGCTGGCGGTGGCAGGCAGCAAAGAGCTGCACTTGGAAAACGTAAAGGGCATATTTCCGCAAAACATCACCGAAGAGGATAGCCTGACCCTGCTGCGCAGCTACGTGGATGCGTGGGTAAAAAAAGAGCTGCTGCTGCGCCTTGCGGAAGAAAACTTGAACAGCAAGCAAAAAGACGTGTCGGCGCTGCTGGAGGACTACCGCACATCGCTGCTGGTGTACCGCTACAAACAGGAGTACATTGAGCGCATGGATACAACGGTATCGGAGCTCGAATGTGAAACATTTTACAGCGAAAACAAGCAATACCTGACGCTCCAAAAGCCCGTAGTGCGCGCGCTGTTTATCAAGCTCAGAAAAAAATCGCCCTACCTTGAGCGTATCGGGAAAATATATACCTCAACCAACCCAAACGACATTACAACGCTGGAGGATTTGTGCCTGCAAGCCGCGCTCAAGTTTGACTACTACGGCAACCGCTGGCTCGCGCTGGACGAGCTGACCAAGGACCTCCCGCCCCGTCAGGGCGGCTACGAGGAGAGGGCGGCGCAAAAACGTGCCATAGAGGTGGAGGATGACGAATATACCTATCTGGTGGCTATTCGCGATTTCAAAGAGCGCAACGCCATTGCCCCCTTAGAGTACGAGTACGGCAACATTAAGGCTGCCATTTTGAACCAAAGGAAAAGAAATATGATAGATAACCTTGAGCAGCGCATGTTGCAAGAAGCCAAGGAAAAAAATATTGTAAAAATATACGTTGAAAATTGAACGCGGAAGCCGGAAGTGGACAATGTTTTGCATAAGTTGAACTCGAAATGCTACAAAATCACGCTTAGTATAACATGAAAATGACGAAAAAAATTCTTTTGCTGATGCTGTGCTTCACCTTCAGCGCGGTAACCGGTCAGCAAAATGTGCTGGACAAGGTGCTGGCAGTGGTGGGGAACGAAGCCCTGCTGGAATCCGACGTAGAGCTGGAGCTGATGCAGCTCCGCGCGCAAGGGCAGCTGGCGGACGACGAAACGCGGTGCTACATTTTTGAACAGCTGCTGCTGCAAAAGCTCCTGCTGGCGCAGGCAAAGCTGGACAGCCTGAAGGAAAACGACATGGCGGTAACGCAAGAGGTGGAGCAAAACATTCGCCGAATTTCCGCGCAGCTGGGGGGCACGCAAGAGGTGGAACGGTACTTTGGCAAGCCGCTGTTTCAGCTCAAGGAGGAGTGGACGGCGCAGATGAGGGAGCGAAACCTCACGCAGCAAATGCAGATGAACATTGTATCGACAGTGCTGACCACCCCGCGCGACGTGGAAATGTTTTACAAATCGCAGGCAGCCGACAGCTTCCCAATGATCCCCGACCAGTACGTTATTCAGCAAATTGCACGGTACCCGCCTTCGGGAAGCGAGGCCCGCTTTCAGGTGCGCGAGCAGCTCCTCAAGCTGCGCGAACGGATAATGAACGGCGAAAAATTTCAAGCCCTTGCGGTGATGTACTCCGAAGACCAAAGCTCAGCGCGGCGCGGCGGCGAGCTGGGCATGCGCGCGCGCGAAGAGTTTGTAAAGCCTTTCGCCGACGCTGCGTTTGCGCTCAAGCCCGGACAGGTTTCGCAAATCGTAGAAACAGAGTTTGGCTTCCACATTATACAAATGAGCGAAAAAAGGGATGAAATGGCCAGCCTGCGCCATATTCTTATTCGCCCCAAGTTCTCTGCCGAAACGCAACAGGAGGCGTCGCGCCTGCTGGACAGCGTTGCCAAGCTGATACGCGCCGACAGCATTTCGTTTGAGCAAGGCGTGGTGCGCTACTCCGAAGATAAAAATACGCGGCTGAGCGGCGGGTACGTGATAAACCCGCAAACGCTGGCTACGCGCTTTGAAAAAGACCAGCTCATCCCCAACGATTACTACGTGCTGCGCGACATGAAAGCGGGCGCAATATCCGCTCCCTTTGAATCAAAAGACAACTCCGGCAACGATATTTTCAAAATAATAAAGTTTAAGGAGTTTATCCCCTCGCACCGCGCCAACTTTGAGCAGGACTACATGGTGATACACGACATTGCCAAAAACAAAAAACAGCAAGCCACGTTTGACGCATGGATAGCCAAGCAAGTACAGTCGGCGTACATCTTCATTGAGCCGGATATGCGCAGCTGCAAATTTAGCCGTGAGGGATGGGTCAAGTAGCATCAAACGTTGCGCGCTATTGCGTTGCGCTGCTTTTGGTTTGCGTAGCGGCAGCTCCCGCTTTCGCAGAAAAGCGAAAGGTGGAAATCAAGCACGCCAACTTTTGGCGCAGCCTGAAAAGGGGCGACGAGGTAATTAACCGCCTTGTCGGTAACGTGCTGCTGCTGCACAACGAAACAACCATGACCTGCGACAGCGCATACGTTTACCCCGACAACCATTTTGAAGCCTTTGGGCGCGTGGTGGTAACCAAAGATACCACATGGCTCTTTGGCGACTACATGGACTACGAAAGTAGCACGGATATGGGAAAAGTGCGCGGACGGCTGGTTACGCTGCTCGACGGAAAAATGCGGCTCCGCACGCAATTCCTGGATTTCAACACCGCCGACAACGTTGCATTCTTCTTTAACGGCGGCGTGATAGACAGCGAGCAAAACCTGCTGGAGAGCAAGCAAGGCTACTACTACTCCAACCAAAAGCTGGCCATCTTCGTAAACAAGGTCGAAATGAGGAATGAGGACTACCGGATTAAGTCAGATTCGCTGCACTACCTTACCGAGCAAGATATAGCCACATTCTTTAAGCAAAGCTACATTTGGCACGATGATGGATTCTTGTCATTCCGGCAGGGGTACTACGACAAGGCCAACGACCACTTCTTCATGTCCAACCATGTGTACATGATGAACGACAAGCAGGAATCGTGGGGCGACAGCGCCCACTACTACCGGTCGCAAAAAGAGGGCGAAATGTTTGGCAACGTGCAGCTGTACGATTCTACGCAGCACGCCATCGCGCTCGGCGACTACGCAAAGCTCTACGAAGACCGCGACTTGGCCTACATGACAAAAGAGCCGGCCGGCGCGCTGTTCTCGGACAACCCCAAAGACGACACCATGTTCATCAAAGCCGACACGCTGCTGGTGCGGCGCACGGCCAATACCGACTCCGCTACCATGATGGCGGACAGCACGCGCAAGTACATGCACGCATTCTTCGGCGTAAAGTTCTACCACCCCGACGTACAGGGCGCCTGCGACTCCCTGACCTATAACGCCATCGATTCGCTCGGCGAAATGTTTTACAACCCCATACTCTGGAACAAGGAAAACCAGCTAACCGCCGACAAGATGGAGATTTTTCAAAAAAACAACGAGCTGCACCGCCTTGACATGATTGACGCAGGGTTTATTACCTCGCAGGACGACAGCCTTAAATCGTACTACAACCAAGTAAAGGGAAAGCTGATTGTGGCGCACTTTGAGCAAAACGACCTCTACAAGGTGGACGTTTTTGGCAACGGGCAAACGGTGTACTTCCTGCGCGACAGCCTGAAGCTCACCGGCACGCTCAACGCCACCAGCGCCGACATATTCTTCTACATCAAAAACCGGAATATTGAGCGAATGAACTACGTGACCAAAGCGGACTCGAAAATTATTCCCCCCAAAGATATTAACGTGAAGGAGCTCACGCTGAAAGGATTTTCGTGGCAGCAAGACCGCCGCCCCAAATCGCGCTACGACATTACAACCCGCAGCATACAGCCCTCCATCCGGCAGCAGTCGCTCGGCGTTGAGCCGCCCAAGTACGTGGTGACGGAGCGCATTGAAAAGATAAAAAACGCTTTTTTCCCCCCCAAAGAGCTTGTACGGTAGGCAAAGCAACCTCCCGTGAGGCCTTTCTTTCATTTTTTACCGGACGGTAGCATTTGAAAATGAACAAATTGCATTGTTTTCGTATTTTTTAGCTACTCTGATGAAATATCCGAGCTGGAAAATTCATACCTTTGAGGCGCGATACTGAATTAGTTTTTTTGTTGTAGCCGTAATTCAAATTCAAAGCTTGCACCTGTTATGACTCCGCTGCTCCACATCGCTACCGCTGCATATATACATACATATATAGAATTTCTGTGTGTGTGTGTGTGT
>JAITAP010000156.1 GCA_031284065.1 Prevotellaceae bacterium | reverse complement strand
AAGTAGCGTTTTTCCTCTGCTTTTCAGCTTTCTCAGGTAGTCGTACTTTGTGAATCCGTTGATGTTTTGGAAAAACAGAAAGCCCGATATAAAGAAAAATAATGGGGCAGCTACGCTTCCCAACACTCCGGAAAAAAAATTGCGGCAAAGGTAGAACACCGGTATATTCTCCTCAGCGCCAAAATCCATGCCTGGCATGGCGTGTATAAACAGCACCCCGATAATTAGCGGGAAGCGTAAAAAGGTAATCACGTTTGATTGCAAGTCTTTGGTCGTTGTCATAATTAAAATTGTTTTAATTTGCCCCGTCCCAAAGGCTGGTTTTTTTGTAATTGTCGCACATAAAAAACGTGGGACAATATTTTTAATTTGCTTATTGAGGTCTTCGGATACCTTTGCAGTCAAAATAAGAATAAAGCCCACGTATGAACGTGAGCGTTATTGCTTTATTCCTGTTGTGCTTTGAAGTTGCGAAGTTTCAATAAGCAAGACTAAAGTTAACGCTTTCTATGTAAAATAAGTTGCCGGAAATTTTTGTCCGACAGCAAGTTGTGTTTTTTCTTTTATTTACCCATAGGCAATACTGTGTTTATATTTTACGCAAAGGTATGTAAAATTTCCAAATACCTTTCCAAAGATTGCTTCACGGCGTTTGCCACAAGCCGGTAAAACGGTTCGTAATTGTTATCTATGTGGCTTTGTTCCAATGCCGTATAGTACGCTCGCTTGGCATCGTTGTCGCCTTTTAGCGTAGCTATGGTGTAGCCTTTTGAAAGGAGATACAAATTCATCAAAAGCCTTGACGTTCTGCCGTTACCGTCAATAAACGGGTGTATTTTCACCAATTCTTCGTGCAGGTAGGCCGCCACCAGAATCGGATGTTCTCCGTTGGCTTCCAGCGCTCTGTAATGGATGATAAAGTTTTCCATTTGCGGCAGAATCAGGTAGGGTTGAGGCGGCACGTGCCGGCTGCCGACTATCATAACGGGTACGGCTCTGTACTGTCCCGCCTGCTCCCGATTAATGCCGTGCAGTATAAGGGCGTGAATTTCCTTCACCGTCCGCTCGGTGATAGCTACGTCGCTGCTCGCTATTTCTTTGATAAGCTCAATGGCTTGGGCGTGGTTAATTGCCTCCAGATGCTCCCGCATTGACTTTCCGCTGATGGTAACGCCTTCGCTCACTATCAGCGCTGTTTCCTGCAACGTCAGCGTATTGCCCTCAATCCGGTTGCTTTCGTAAGTATATTCCACCTCAAAAGCCGCCTTAACCTTGGCCAAAGCCTCAGCGTCAAGCGGTCGGGCGGCCTGCAAGCGCGCTTTTAGCGTGTCGGCTTGCTGCAATAGTGTTGCTAACGGCGTATTCATATCGCTGGTTTTTTGCGCAAATGTATGTAAAATTTCCAAATTCTGCGAACCCGGATTTGTAATTTCAGCTGACAAGTGCAGCGTTGGGTAGAAAAAAAATGTATTTTTGTAGCCGAATTTTTTTAGGGCAAAAAACGAGAACGGAATAAACGAAACTTTATACTACGATGAAAATATCATACAGCTGGCTAAAAGAGTACATTTGCGCCGACGTAAGCGCAGAGGAGGCAAGCAAGATTCTCACCGCCATTGGGCTTGAGGTGGAGAGCGTGGAGGTTGTTGAGAGCGTGAAGGGCGGGCTTCGCGGCGTGGCGGTGGGGCACGTGCTCGCCTGCGAGCCGCATCCCGACGCAGACAAGCTGCGCGTAACCACTGTGGACGTTGGCGGCGAGCGTCCGCTGCAAATTGTGTGCGGCGCGCCCAACGTGGCGGCGGGGCAAAAGGTGCCGGTGGCAACCATCGGGACAACCCTCTTTTTTGCCAACGGCGACGAGGTGAAAATAAAAAAATCGAAGCTGCGCGGCGTGGAGAGCAACGGCATGATTTGCGCCGAAGACGAGCTGGGCATTGGCGCTTCCCACGACGGTATCATGGTGCTCGACGCTAACGCCAAAGCGGGGCAGCCATTGGCAGACTTGCTCGGGCTGGAAAGCGATATCGTTTTTGAAATCGGGCTTACGCCAAACCGCATCGACGCGGCCTCGCACGTGGGCGTTGCCCGCGACTTGGCGGCGTACTTGGCGGTGCACTGCCCCGAAAAGTTGAAGAATTTTTCTTACCCGTCGGTAGAAAAGTTTAAGGTAGATAACACCTCAAACCCCTACAGCGTGAGGGTTGAGAATACGGAGGCCTGCCCGCGCTACTGCGGCGTTACCGTATCGGGGGTAACGGTGCAGGCGTCGCCCGGGTGGCTGCAAAAACGTCTCTCCGCCATAGGGCTGCGCCCCATCAACAACGTGGTGGACGTAACCAACTACGTGCTGCACGAGCTGGGGCAGCCGCTGCACGCCTTTGACGCCGACAAAATCGAGGGCAAAACCGTTGTGGTGCGAACATGCCCCGAAGGAACAATTTTTAAAACGCTGGACGAGGTTGAGCGCAAGCTGTCGTCGCAAGACCTGATGATATGCAGCGCGGAGAAACCCATCTGCATTGCCGGCGTTTTTGGCGGAACGGAATCGGGCGTTACGGGCGCAACAAAAAATGTTTTTCTCGAGAGCGCCTGCTTTAGCGCGGTGTGGGTGCGCAAAACCGCCAAGCGTCATGCGCTCAGCACCGACGCTTCGTTTCGCTACGAGCGCGGCGCAGACCCCAACATTCCGGCAACGGCGCTCAAGCGGGCTGCCATGCTCATCAAGGAGCTGGGCGGCGGAAGCATTTCGTCGGAGGTGGCGGACGTGTACCCGCAGGCGGCGGAAAGAAAAAGCGTTGCGCTAACCTTTAGCGGCGTTTGCGCAAGCATAGGAAAATCGATTGACAGCGGCGTTATTAAAAAAATCCTCACCGCGCTGGAGCTTGAGATTACGCACGAAGACGGCGACAACATTACCGTCAGCGTGCCCACCTACCGCATCGACGTTGCACGCCCCTGCGACGTGGTGGAGGAAATTTTGCGCATTTACGGCTACAACAACGTGGAAATTCCGCAGCACATACACGCCTCGCTGAACCACGCCACCAAGCCCGACAATGAGCAAATGGTCAACGCGGCAGCCAACCTGCTGTCGAGTCAGGGCTTCAACGAAATAATGTGCCTGTCGCTGACCAACGCCAAACGCTACGACGAGCTGCACTCGTACCCCAAAGAAAAGCTGGCGTTGCTGCAAAATCCCAACAGCATAGAGCTGAACGCAATGCGGCAAACCCTGCTGTTTGGGGGATTGGAGGCCATTGCCTACAACATCAACCGTCGCCAACCCGATTTAAAGCTGTACGAATTTGGCAATACCTACTACAAGCAAGCTCCGGAAGGAAGCGTAACCGAACGCTTTGGCGAGGAGGCTCGCTTAAGCATCTTTGTAACGGGTGCGCGGCACAAAAAAAGCTGGAATGAGCCGCAAGCGTCGAGCGATTTTTTCACGCTCAAGAAGCATGTTGAGTTGCTGCTGCAACGCTTTGGCGTTAACCTGCACGCGCTGCAAAGCGCAGAGCTGCCCACCGACATTTTCTCCGACGGCGCGGCGTACAAGCTGGCCGGGAAAAATTTCCTTTCAATGGGCGTTGTACACAAAAAGCTGCGCGACATGTTCGACGTTAAGCAAGAGGTTTACTTTGCCGAAATACGGTGGCAAATTTTGCTCAACTTTGTCGCAAGGCAAAAAATCACCTACGCCGAGCTGCCCAAATACCCCGAAGTAAACCGCGATTTGGCGTTGCTTTTGGACAAAAACATAACCTTTGCCCAGCTGCGCGAAGCGGCGCACAAAACAGAAAAAAGATTGCTCCAAAGCGTTGGGCTGTTTGACGTGTACGAGGGCGACAAGCTGCCCGACGGAAAAAAATCATACGCGCTGTCGTTCACGCTGCAAGACAGCGAGCGCACGCTCACCGACCAAGATATAGAGCGCATCATGGATAATCTGGTAAAAGCATTTGAAAAGGACTTCGGAGCGCAGCTGAGGTAGCTGGGAATTTACGAATTAGGAAATACGAGTACGAACTATGTCTTACGTAAAAAAGTTTGCATCGCTGGTCAAGATTAGCCACACTGTTTTTGCCATGCCATTTGCCTTTGTGGGCTATTTTTTGGCGGCACGTCAGGCGCAGGAGTTTCGCTGGGAGGTATTGCCGTTGGTTGTGCTGTGCATGTTTTTTGCGCGTAACGCGGCAATGAGCTTCAACCGCTACGTTGACAGGCGGTTTGACGCGGCAAATCCTCGCACCGCCTCGCGCGAAGTTCCACGCGGCGTTGTTTTGCCGAGCCACGCGCTGCTGTTCTGCATTGTCAACGCGCTGCTGTTTGTGGCCACAACTTTTTTCATCAACGGGCTGTGCTTCGCGCTGTCGCCCGTAGCGTTGGCGCTGGTACTTGGCTACAGCTACACCAAGCGGTTTACGGCTTTATGCCATTTCGTTCTTGGGCTATGCTTGTCCGTTGCTCCCATTGGCGCATACATTGCCGTCAGCGGAGCGTTTGCCGCGCCGCCCATTCTCTTGTCGGCGCTTGTGCTGCTGTGGAGTAGCGGCTTCGATATTATTTACGCGCTTCCGGACGAGGAGTTTGACCGGAGTCAGCGTTTGCACTCCGTTCCGGCGGCGTTGGGCAGAAAAACGGCGCTGTGGCTGTCCGCAGCCGTACATTTAGCTTGCGGTGTAGCTGTTTTAGGGATAGGGATTTACGCAATGAACAACATTTTTTACTGGACAGGCGCTTCATTATTCGCAGTATGCCTCGTATATCAGCATAAAATATTGAGCGTAAAAAATATAAGCAAGGTAAACATGGCGTTTTCCATTGTTAATGGGGTTGCCGGCATTGTTTTTGCGCTTTTCTGCATTGCAGGATTGGTAGCTTTGTAATACATTCACTATTATAGCAATGCAAATTAGTTAAATTACACTAAATATCCATGTTGCTTGTTTTTTGCATAGTAAGATTTAATACCTTTGCCCTCACAAAAACAATCAAAAATTAATGCGTAAAAAAAATGAAAAAGGTCTTATTTTTTTCGATGGTAGCGCTCACTGCTGCCTGCTGTGGCACTAAAGATGTCACGGATGTTGATAAACTCATCGCCGATCCTGCACAATATGCAGGCAAAGAGGTAACCTTTGTAGGCAAGGCTGTTGTTGCTAATCAAGAGGCTGGTCGTATTGCTGTTTACGGTAGCGATTCTACCAAGTACATTATTGTACAGGCGGTAGATACGGTCAAAGTATGCCCCTCGATATGCGGCAAGTCGGTTGAAGTTACTGGTAGCGTAGTAGAAGTTGCAGCCGATGCAGCTATTGTTGACAGCGTTTGCCATACGGCATTTGTTGTTGAAAAATACTACGTTGCGGCTACTTCCATCAAGCCTGCACAGGGATGCTGCAAAAAGGGCGAAGGCGAAGGCGAAAGCTGCAAGAAAGACGCCGAAGTTGCTGAGGCTGACTCTACAGTTGTAGCAGACAGCGTAGTGAGCGAGTAAATTCAGCCACATCAAAATTCAAAAGAAAGAAAGCGTAGCTTGTTGCTACGCTTTTTTTTTATGCCCTTTTTAAAACAGCTTCTTTGTGGATTTGATGGCTACAAAGTTTTTCAGGTAGAACGGCTCAAAGTACGCCACGTCTTCAAAGCGTTTTTCGGCAAAAAGTTGCTCCGCCAGCTTCACCATGCCGCTTGCCGACGCCTGCACGTCAATAAATACGGCGTTGGGGCTTTGCACCACTAACCTGCACTTGCTTGCGCCACTCCCAAAAAACACAATGCGTCGCTCATTAAGCTCTTCGGCAAAGCTGTTTTCGGTTAGTATTTGGGCGGTAACCTCTGTTTGCTGCACGCCGTTAGCGTCGAACATAGCGGTGTAAACCTCCATGCGTCGCGCGTCGAGCATGGGGCAAAGCATGTCGCCGGAGAGGGGCTTTATTTTTGCCATAGCCACCGCCGTCAGCGCGTGGAGGCTACCTACGGCAATGAGCGGTTTGCCTGCGCCGTAGCACAGCCCTTTGGCGGTACTCGCCCCTATGCGCAAGCTGGTGTACGAGCCGGGACCTTTGCTCACCGCCACAGCATCGAGCTGCGACGGCGTAACGCCGGCCTTGCCGAGCACATCGCCAATGAAAGGCGCAAGCAGCTTGGCGTGGTCGCGCTCAAGGACGCTCTCCTTGAGCGCAAGCGTTTTTCCGTCGTGCGCCAGCGCTACGGAGCATACCTCCGCCGAGCTCTCTATGCAAAGCAGCAAAGCCATGTTGCGCTACTTTAACTTGTTGATTTTTTTATCTACGCGCTCGTCCATTTCATGGAGTGAGGATTTGAGCTTGCCGAAATCAAGGTACGGAAGCAACGAAGGCGCTAAGCTCGAGAGCGGCGTGTAAAGCTTGGATTTGCTTACTTTCTCGCGCGGCATAAAGTGCAGCTCCCCGTCAATTGTGTTGATGATAAGGAGCGTAATGCTGATGATGAGCGCCATTTTTGCCAGCGAAAAAATCACCCCAAGCAGGCGGTTGAGCCATCCCAGCAACGCCAAGCGTACTATTCGCTGCGCAACATGACCTGCAAGGCGGGCGAGAATAACGACCCCAATGAAAGCAAGCGCAAACGAAATGATGGAAACGGCCTGCGTCCCTACGCCAAATCCTGTAATCCAGCTGGCTAAAAAGCCCGAAAATTTGGCGGCGCAATATACGCCAAGTAGTATGGACAACAACGCTGCAACTTGCATAATAAGCCCCTGCTTAACGCCGGAATATACGGCAATGCAAAACAGTAGCGCAAAAACAATATCGAAAATGTTCATAACGGGTTTATTGCTGATAAAACGCACGAAATTAGTAAATATTGGCGTAGGTTGCAAGTCATGCCAAAATTTCTTTTATCTTTGACAATTATATTTTTTTACTTTTAGCATGAAAACTCCTGTCCTCATAGCAAACGACGCCGGTTTGAAGCCATACGAAGACATTATTTGCAGGCGCATTGAAAAGGCAAAGCAGGCCGAACAAAAGTTCGCAGGCGGCAAGCCGCTGAGCGAAATCGCCAATAGCTACCTGTACTACGGCTTGCACCACACCGGCGAGGCGTGGGCGCTGCGCGAATGGGCGCCCAATGCACAGTACATTTACCTTATTGGCGAGTTTAACGGGTGGAAACCCGATAGCCGCTGGGGGCTAAAGAATATTGGCGGCGGGAATTGGGAGCTGATTTTTCCGTTAGAGCTGCTGCGCCACGGCGACCTCTACAAGCTGCTTGTGGTTTGGGAAAACGGGAGCGGCGAGCGAATCCCGTCGCACTGCCGCCGCGTGGTGCAGGATGAAAAGACCCACATTTTTTCGGCGCAGGCGTGGCTACCGCAGCAACCCTACCGGTGGAAAAATGCGTCACCCGGGCGCGTGAAGAATCCGCTCATATACGAGGCGCACGTCGGCATGGCCACAGAGGAGTACCGCACGGGGACTTACGCAGAGTTTACCGAAAACGTGCTGCCGCGCATTGCAACGCTCGGCTACAACGTTTTGCAGCTCATGGCTGTTCAGGAGCATCCCTACTACGGCTCGTTTGGCTATCAGGTGTCCAACTTTTTTGCGCCCAGCTTCAGGTTTGGCGCTCCGGAGGAGCTCAAGGCGCTGGTGGACGAAGCGCATGGCTTGGGCATTGCCGTCATCATGGACATTGTCCACTCGCACGCCGTAAAAAACGACAACGAGGGGCTTAGCCACTTTGACGGAACGGAGTACCAGTATTTTCACGCCGGAGCGCGCGGGCAGCACCCCGTGTGGGATTCGCGCTGCTTTGACTACGGCAAGCCTGAGGTTGTCTGCTTCCTGCTCTCCAACTGCAAGTACTGGATGGAGGAATTTCGCTTCGACGGGTTTCGCTTCGACGGGGTTACCAGCATGATGTACCTGCATCACGGCACAGGCATTGACTTTGTCAGCTACGACATGTACTACGACCGGCAGGCGGACGAGGACGCTATTACCTACCTCACCTTAGCCAACAAGCTTGTGCACGAAATTAACCCCGCTGCGCTGAGCATTGCCGAAGATGTAAGCGGAATGCCGGGCTTGGCTGTACCCGTCAAGGACGGCGGCATGGGGTTCGATTTTCGCATGAGCATGGGCGTTGCCGATTTCTGGGTAAAAACGCTCAAGGCAAAGAAAGACGAGCAATGGCACGTGGGCGATATGTTCTACGAGCTTACCAACAAGCGCGCGGACGAAAAAACCATATCCTACGCCGAATGTCACGATCAGGCAATGGTGGGCGATAAAACCATTGCCTTTTGGCTGCTCGATAAGGAAATGTACACGGGTATGACCATATTTGAGCCAAACCTGCTTGTGGATAGAGGCGTTGCGCTGCACAAGCTCATTCGCTTTGCCACGATTAGCACGGCAGGCGACGGCTACCTCAACTTCATGGGCAACGAATTTGGGCACCCCGAGTGGATAGATTTTCCGCGCGAGGGCAACGAATGGAGCTACCACTACGCCCGCCGCCAGTGGAGTCTCGCCGACGATACCAACCTGCGCTACCGCTTTTTGCTGGCGTGGGACAAGGCTATTGTGGCGTTAGCGAAAAAGGAGAAAATCTACCGCGAACGACCCTTTGCCATCGTGCAGAACAGCGGAGACCAAACGCTCGTCTTCAAGCGGGGCGACGTGATATTTGCGTTCAACTTCAACCCCGCGAAATCCTTTACCGGCTACGGCTTTGAGATAGACGCAGGAAAATACGAAGCCATACTGTGCAGCGACAACCAAAAGTTTGGCGGCTTTGGGCGCATAGACGAAAAAACGGCTCACTTCACCTCTTCCGAAAACGGAAAAAACATTCTCAAGCTCTACCTGCCCAGCAGAGCTGCAATAGCGCTAAAAAAAGCTAAGGGATAAAACAGCATGAAAATCATTGATGCACACGCGCACCTTTGGCTTCGGCAGGATACGGAGGTGAATGGGATGAAAATACAAACGCTCCGCAACGGGCAATCGCTGTTTATGGGCGAGGTGCGCCAAATGCTGCCGCCGTTTATTACCGATGGGCGCAACACGGCGGAAATTTTCCTTTCCAACATGGACTACGCGCAGGTATCGGCGGCGGTCATCACGCAGGAGTACATTGACGGCCTGCAAAACGACTACCTGTGGGAGGTGCAGCAAAAATATCCGCGCCGCTTTCTGTGCTGCGGCATGGCGGACGCTCGCGTACCCGGCTACCTCCGCCACGCGGAGACGCTAATACGTCAGGGTTTTGGCGCTATCAAGCTGCCCGCCGGACGGCTGATTATGCCCGACCGGAGGGTGAAGCTCACTTGCAAGGAAATGATGCAGCTCTTTCGCCTGATGGAGGAGAACGATGTGCTCCTTTCCGTCGATTTGGCCGACGGCGCGGAGCAGACGGCCGAAATGGAGGAAGTGATAGCCGAATACCCGCGCCTGCGAATTGCCATAGGGCACTTTGGCATGGTAACCCGCGCCGGGTGGCAGGAGCAAATCAAGTTAGCCCGCCATCCGAACGTAATGGTAGAGTCGGGCGGCATTACGTGGCTGTTCCACGACGAATTTTACCCTTTTACAGGCGCGGTGCGGGCAATTAGGGAAGCCGCCTCGCTGGTGGGCATGGAAAAGCTGATGTGGGGTTCGGACTACCCGCGCACCATCACGGCAATTACCTACAAAATGTCATACGATTTTATCCTAAAAACCGACTTGCTGACGGAGGATGAAAAAATCTTGTTTTTGGGCGAAAATGCGCGGAAATTCTACCGCTTTGGCGACCTCGTTGAGCTGCACTACGTAAAAAACATGTCGGAGTAGCGCAGGCAGGCGCGTAATTCCCTCAAAAAATACCATAAACATGGTATTGCATAAGCTTGCCAGCATATTTACCTTTGTGCCATTATTAATCACTAAAAAACCAAATATCATGGCAACAACAAGCTTAAAATTTGAGACCTTGCAGGTTCATGCAGGGCAAGAAGTAGAAAAAACAACGCACGCGCGTGCGCTGCCTATTTACCAAACATCATCCTACGTGTTTGAGGATGCAAAAGACGGTGCAGACCTTTTTGGCCTGCGCAAGTTTGGCAACATTTACACGCGCCTGCAAAACCCCACCACCGACGTTTTTGAGAAGCGCGTGGCCGCGTTGGAGGGCGGCGTTACGGGTCTGGCAACATCTTCGGGTCAGTCGGCGCAGTTCATAGCGCTGAACAACATTCTGCAAGTTGGCGACAACTTTGTAACCACCTCCCACCTGTACGGCGGAACCTACAACCAGTTTAAATCGCAGTTCAAAAGGCTGGGCATTGACGCACGCTTTACGCCGAACGACGCTCCGGAGGAGTTTGAAAAGCTGATTGACAAAAACACTAAGGCGATTTATCTGGAAACCATCGGCAACCCCGAGCTCAACGTTCCCGACTTTGACGCTATTGCCGCCATTGCCAAAGCGCACGACATACCGTTGGTGGTAGATAACACGTTTGGGGCGGCCGGCTACCTGTTTCGCCCGCTGGACCACGGCGCTTCGGTGGTGGTAGAATCGGCTACCAAGTGGATTGGCGGGCATGGCACGTCCATCGGCGGCGTAATCGTTGACAGCGGCACGTTCAACTGGGGCAACGGAAAATTCCCGTCGTTCACCGAGCCTTCGGAAAGCTACCACGGGCTGGTATTCTGGGATGTATTCGGCGCAAACGGACCTTTTGGAAACATTGCCTTCAACATTCGAGCCCGCGTAGAGGGGCTGCGCGACTGGGGAAATACCATCAGCCCGTTCAACTCTTTTTTGCTGGTTCAGGGGCTGGAAACGCTTTCGCTGCGCGTGGAGCGACATGTGCAGAATACGCTGGCGCTTGCCGAGTGGCTCGAAAGGCACGCCAAAGTGGAGTATGTGAACTACCCGGGGCTGAGGAGCAGCAAGTACTACGACCTTGCCAAAAAATATTTCCCCAAAGGGGCAGGGGCTGTGCTGACCTTTAGGCTCAAAGGCGACCCCACCAACGCCGACAAGCTGATTGACAACGTTAAATTGCTTAGCCATCTGGCAAACGTTGGCGATGCAAAATCGCTGATTATTCACCCGTCGGCTACGACGCACGAGCAGCTCTCGCCGGAAGACCAAAAAGCGTCGGGCGTAGAGCCCGGATTAATCCGCATATCCGTCGGCATTGAGCATATCGACGACATTAAGGCAGATATACAGCAGGCGCTGGACGCAGTAAAATAGGCAGCCGTCCGCTGCACGATTTCCGTACGCTGCGCTTTTTTCCGCAAAATTTTTGCACCTCTCCGGGTAAACAGCCCCGCCGAATGGTACGAAGGTTTTGCGAAAAAAGCGCAGCGTGCTGCGTTCAGCTCAGCCGGACGGCATGTAATTTTGAGCTTTTGCGCTTGGGTATTGAAATCTTTCGTAACTTAGCCGCCGAATTTTTCTTTTTGAGAGGTAAGCAAGCTAAAAAAAATGTCAAGTATCACCCCCTCCCCTACGTCTGCGCTCACCGCGTACTCGGCTTCGGCAGGCTCCGGCAAAACGTTCCGTATTACCCGCGAGTACCTGAAGCTGCTCCTCAAACGCTCCGGCGCGGCGCGAGCCTACCGCAGCATTTTGGCGGTAACGTTCACCAACAAGGCCACCGAAGAGATGAAGGGGCGCATTGTTTCCGCGCTCAGCGAGCTGGCGCACGGCGACGAGGCTAAGCTGAAGGATTTTTGCGAGGAGCTTGCGCTCGAAGGCGTTTCCGTCTCCCCGCACGAGCTGCGGCAACGCGCCCTCGACGTGCGGAGCAACCTGCTGCACGATTACTCCCGCTTTTCGGTTTTTACCATAGATAAATTTTTCCAAAAGGTGCTGCACGCCTTTGTCAACGAAGCGGGCTTGCATCCGGGCTTTGTGGTGGAGCTCGATACCGACCGCCTGCTGGAGGAAGCGGTAAACGCCGTGATGGAAAACGCCGGAAGCGACGAACAGCAAATGAATTGGCTGATGCAGCTGGTGCAGCTGCGCATTGACGATGGAAAATCGTGGGACATGAAGAGGGAGCTGCTGGAGCTGGGCAGGGAAATTTTTAAGGAGGCTTTTGGGCGCTTGAGCGCGGCCATACGCGACCGCCTGAACGATAAAACTTTCCTGCAAGGCTACATGCAGAAGCTTCGCGCGCTGCAAAAAAAGGTTGACGAGGAGATGCGGGACGTTGCTGACAAGGCGCAGGCGTACCTTGCGGCGCAGCAGCTTACGGAGGGCGATTTTAAGGGAAAGTCGAGAGGGTTTATCACCCACTTCAAAAAAATAGCGCGGGGAGATTACGAGCCGAATGGTACCACCCTCAAGGCGGTGGATTGCATTGAGGAGTGGACGCCAAAAACGGCCGGCAGCGACAAGGCCTCCGCCGCATACGAATACCTGAACCCGCTGCTGGCAAGGGCTTGCACGCTGTGGGAGGAAAAATCGCAGGAATACCAAACCGCCGACGTTATTCTCAAAAACTTTATGGTGCTCGGCTTGCTCACCGACATTGCCCGGCAAATGCGCAGCATTGCCAACGAAGACAACCTGATGCCCATAAGCGATTCGGTGCACCTTATCCGCAGCCTGATAGACGGCAGCGATACGCCTTTCATCTACGAAAAAGTGGGCAACGCCTACCGCATCTTTATGATAGATGAATTTCAGGATACTTCGGTAGGGCAGTGGAGCAACTTTCTCCCGCTGGTGAGCAACAGCCTCGCGGAGGGCAACCTGAGCATGGTGGTGGGCGACGTGAAGCAGAGCATCTACCGGTGGCGCAACGGCGATTGGCGCATTTTGGCCTACGGAATTGATGAGGATTTGAAGGAGTTCGGCAAGGTTAACCGGAAAACGCTGGACAAAAATTTTCGCAGCTTGCCGCAGGTGGTGGAGTTCAACAACGAGCTGTTCCGCCGCCTTTCGGAACGCTTGCAGGCAACGCTAAGCGCGGATTTTGACGAAGCGTTGCCGCCCGAAACCCGCAAAAAGCTGTCCACAATACTTACCGACGCTTACGCGGATTGCGCACAGCTTCCGCAAAGAAAATCGGGAGGCGAGGGCTACGTGCAGATAGAGTTCGTTGAGGAAAACGAGGAAAGGCGAGCCGACGATGCCATACTTGAGCAGCTGCCAACGCTGGTGGCTGCGCTGCAAGACAGCGGCTACAGCGCCGGAGACATAGCCATCCTCACGCGCAACAACAGGCAGGGGCAGGCGGTAGCCGACGCGCTCATTCGCTACCGCTACTCGTCGGGCGACACGGCGCACTGCTTCGACGTGGTGTCGCAAGATTCGCTGTTTCTGCACGCCTCGCCTGCGGTAAAGATGGCGATAGCGTTGCTGCGCATTGCGGCGGGGCAACAAAACACGGTCAACGAAGCGTTCCTGAGCAACGAGCTCTCGCAGCAGCACGCCAACGGCGACACGCCGCCAAATATGCACGCTATCTTTTCCGAAAGGGTGAGCAACGCCGAGCGCGATTTTTTGGAAAACCTCACGCTCAAATCGCTGCCGGAGGCTTTTGAGGCAATTATCCAGCGGTACCGGCTCAACGAGCTGCGGGAAGACTTGCCGTTTCTGCAAGGCTTGCACGATTTGGCCATTAGCTTTGCCAACCGCAAGCTCTCCGATATTGCCTCGTTCCTTGCGTGGTGGGACGAAAGCGGAAAGTCCAAGCCGCTGTACAGCCCCGAAGGGCAAAACGCCGTTACCGTTGCCACCATTCACAAGTCAAAAGGCTTGCAGTACAAGGTGGTGATTGTGCCGTTTGTCAGCTGGGAGCTTGACACAAAAACCGGCAGCACGGTGTGGATGCAGCCCACCGCTCCGCCATTTGACGAGCTGCCCTACGTCCCGCTATCGTACACCAACAAGCTTAAGCAAACCATTTTTGGCGAGCAGCAGAGCGTGGAGCGGGCGCAGGCTTACGTCGATAACCTGAACTTGCTGTACGTTGCCCTGACGCGGGCAGAGGATCGGCTGTACGTGTACGCTCCGCTCAAAAGCATTGCCGGCGAGGGCAAGCCTGCGCAGAATATGGCAGAAGCGGTGAGGGATGTTTTTGCAGGCTTGGCGGGCGACGAGCGCGTAAGCTTTGGCGCAGCCGTTGGGCGAAAGGTATCCGACTCTCTTTGGCAGTTTGGCGACAGCAACGCGCCCCGCGACGCCCGCAGCGTGCAGGATGGGCAAATGAATATCCCGCTCTCCGAATACCCGTCGTTTTCGTTTACCCCCAAGCTGCGCCTGCGCTACGAGGCGCGTGAGCTGTTTGGGCAGGAAGGAGCGGGGCAGCGCACGTCCGGGATGCTGAAGCACAAAATCTTTGAGCGGCTGCGCACGGCAAGCGACGTGCCGACAGCAATAGAAAGCCTTGTGCGGGAAGGCTGGGTTGCGCATGGCGACGCCGAAGAGCTGCGGCGCGAGGTTGAGCGCGCCCTTGAACACCCGCAGGCCAGCGCGTGGTTCGACGGCAGCTGGCAGGTTTACGCCGAAGCCGAAATCCTGCTGCCTCATTCTGCCGGCAAAGCTATAGTCAAGCGTCCCGACAGGGTAATGACGCGCGGCAACGCTGCGGTGGTGGTGGACTACAAGTTTGGCGACAAAACCGATACGCGCTACGTGCGTCAGGTGGAGGAGTACGTTGAGTCGCTCCGGAAAATGGGCTACGACAGCGTAGAGGGATACGTGTGGTACGTGAGCTTGGCAAAAACGGAGAAAGTGCAACCTGCAACCACAGCAGCCTGACAAAAAAACAGGTCAACTATTGTCAAATACACGCAAGGGAGTTTCAAAATCGTAGGCCTTGACATGAACGCAGGCGTATTTGCTCAGCTTTCGCATTTCTGAGCCACGCTGAGGGAGAATAAACATATCCGTTTGCAGCTATGCAGTCCCATTCCCGCTTTCACCAATGGGCATAGAAGTGCGCCCATACAGCCCTGCCGTACGGGTTGGGCGTGCGCTTCGCCACGCTTTTAGCGCGACAGCCACGCAGCAGCAAGCCCCTCCTGCGAAAAGTACGTTTGTAGGAGGGACGTAAGCGTTTGTAAGCTATCGACCTAAATTGTGTTGACGGGTGGGGTAAAATGCAACGCCGCCGGATTGTCGGCTACTAACGTTGAGCGTCTTGCTAAGGGCGGCAAAGGTAAAGAAACTTTTTAGCCTTGCCGTAAAGTTTCGTACAATGCTATATACTTGTTGGCAACAACACCTTCGGAGTAATTTTCTTTCACTTTCTTTACGCAGGCGTCCGGCAGCCCCAACTTTTCCGTATTTTCCAACACCCACTCTATTCCGGCAGCCAAGTCTTTTGAGTTTTTATACTCTGCCACGTAGCCGTTTTGCTT
>JAITAP010000145.1 GCA_031284065.1 Prevotellaceae bacterium | reverse complement strand
ATGCGGGCGGCGCACGTTTGGGCAATATTTTCTATCACACCGGCCTCTGTCAGCCGCCCGTTGTCGCAAAAAATGTTGCCATCCCGCACCAAGAGCGAGGTTACGGTAACCTCCCTGTCGCAGTAGAGCAGCGTATCGACCATCACAAAGGGCGGACGCTGCGGCAAAAGCTCAAGTATGCTTACGTCTTCAAATTTCATGCGGCTTTTTTTTACATGCCAAGATAGAATGCCCTTTTCCCAGCGCGTCATAAATTTTTTCTACCGTCAGCCCTGCCGCCTCCACGCAGCGTATCATATCGTCGGAGTGGTACATTTTGCTGTTACCGTTTGCCATAGCGGTAAAGTACAGGCTGATTTGCGTCAGGCAGTAGGCGGCGGACTCAAACCGCTGCCTGTCCCAAAAAGTTTCCATGATGAAAAGGCGGGCGTCGTTGCCCATTGCGGCGGCAGCTCGCGCGAGGATGCTCGTTACCTCTTCCTCCGAGAAGCAATCAAGAAACTGGCTCATCCAGATAGCGTCGAAGCCTTCCGGAAAGGGCGCTCCCCTGTCCAGCAAGTTCACCCCATACCCGAAGATTCTGTCGGCGCCGGGGCTACCGGCGGTTTGCTCTTTCATCAGCTTCAGCTGCTGCGGCAAGTCCATAACCGTTACCTTCACGTCGGGGTTGCTGCCAACGCAGCGCAACGCCCACCGGCCGGTGTTTCCTCCCACGTCGAGCACGGTGCGGGGGCGGTGGTCAAAAACGATTTTCAGGGCTTCGTCAAATGCGCTGTCCGAGTAAAAGTGGTCAAACCCGAACCAGCTTTTCTGCACCTGTTCGGGCAAGCTCGACAAACCTTCGTATATGGTGCCCCAGCTGCCAAAGGTTTTCAGGCCCTCCGGCTTTCCGTTGAGCAGCGCCTCCTCCAGCCTGAACCAGCCCAAGTAGTTAACATCGTGGTTAAAGTCCATGTTTACCCTTACCAGCGGGTCGTTGAGCAAGAACCAGCCGGCTTTGGAGGCTTCAAAGCGTCCGTCTTTGCAGAGCGTCGTTCCAATGGTGAGCGACGACTCCAGCAACACCTGCGCAGCGTAGCGCGAAAGTCCGGTTTTTTCGGCAACCTCGTCCGCCGTCAACCCGTTTGGTGCGTCTATCAGCAGCTGCAAAATCCCGAACTTAACCATTAGCCGCGATGCCTGAAAGACAACTGCCCCAAAGGATATTTCGTGCGCCAAACGCTGTGCGCTCAGCGCCGACATGCTTTCGGCGGAATACTTTTTCTCTAAGGCGGGGGATAGGTACATCTTTCTATTGTTTTTACTTTTTCCAAAATTCATAGTAGTTAAACCACTGCGTAGGATACTGCCGCACAATTTCTTCCAGCTCTTTTGCGAATGAGCGGACGTACAGCTCCGTTTTTTCGCGCTTTGCCAGCTCCACGCCCGGCGCTGCGTCAACCTGCACAGGCTTTACGTACACCCTGTATTTTTTGCCGGATTCTTTCACCACAAAAACGGCGAGCGTCTCCACGTCAAGGTGCGCAGCCAGCGCAAATGCACCGACCGGAAAATCGGCTTTTCCGTTGAAAAAATCGCACTCCACGCTTTTGGACGACCCAAAGCTCCTGTCGCAAGGCATACTCGCCACATCGCCCTTTTGCAGAGCGGCATGTATGGCAAACAAGTGCGACATGTCGTCAGCCACCGGAGTAAGGTGAATGTTGTTTCTCCTTAATATTTTAGCTCTGTTGCTCCGAACTACTTCCGTTTCGCCCGCGTACACCAGCGCATTTATCGTTTTGCCCTCCGAGTGGAGCAAGTACCCGCTAATCTCAAAGTTTCCCACGTGCGAACCGGCTATAATGAAACCTTTGCTACCGCTCGCCAAGCGTTGAAAGTGCTCGTTGCCAGTAATTTCCACCTCGAAAATATCCTTTTGACCGGCAAAAACCGCAAAGCGGTCAAGGATGACCTGCCCAAAAACAAAATGGTTTTTGTACGTGCTGATAAAAGATTTCCATTGCGAGTAGCCAAGCCGCCGCCGAAAAAAACCGTATATTGCCCTGTAGTTTTTACGCGAAAGCAGCATGTAGAAAGGGACTACCAGCGCCATTATGGAGTATATCACCCAAATGTCGAAAATCTTGAGCAGGATGATAAGCCCATGTTGGCCCACAAAACCCCCGCCGGTATTTCCTTTCCATTCGCGGCCTTTCGTCATGGTTTACTTATCTCCAACTTTTGATTCTATGTAATCGTAGAATTGCTTTAAGGTGCGCACGTCAGCCATTTCTTCAGGCTTAATTTTGAAGCCAAAGTTGCGCTCTACTATTACCACAATATCCACAAAATCGAGGCTGTCAATGCCCAAATTATCCTTTAGCAACGCCTCCGGAACAATATTTTTTTCTTCAACTTCAATTTCTTCTACCAGAAAGTTTTTTACGGTTGATTCTATTTTCTCTCGTGTCATAAATGTAGTGGTTGGTTTATATATGGTTACTAAGTTTTGACGTTAAAATAGTTGGTGTTTATGCTTTATACTTTTTCACCACCAGAGCGCTGTTAGTGCCGCCAAACCCAAAAGAGTTTGACAGAAACAGGTCAATATTTTTTTCCACCGTCTTGTCCGCAATGTTCAGCTTGCGCGAATACTCGTCGGGATTTTCAAAGTTGATGTTTGGGGCTACAAACGAATTTTGCATCATCAGCGTCGAGTAGATGATTTCGCTTGCGCCTGCCATCCAGCATTCGTGCCCCGTCATGGATTTGGTGGAGCTAATCAAAGGTTGCGACGCCCCAAAAATGCGGTCGAGGGCAATTGCCTCAAACATGTCGCCTTGCGGCGTGGAGGTGGCGTGGGCATTTACGTAGTCAACATCAGAGGGGGCAATGCCGGCGTCCGTGAGCGCCCGCTCCATGGCAATGGCGCATCCCACATCGCTTGGCTGCGAAATGTGCATCCCGTTGGAGGAAAATCCGTAGCCCGTCACTTCGGCGTAAATGGTAGCGCCGCGCTTCAGGGCGTGGTCGTAGTCTTCCAAAATCAGGCTGGCGCCGCCGCCGCTGGGTATCAGCCCGTCCCTTCCTGCATCAAACGGGCGCGAGGCTCCGGCAGGATCGTCTATCCGTATGGAGAAGGCGCTCAGCGCGTCAAAGCTGCCCATCGAGTAGTGGTTGGTTTCCTGCGCTCCGCCGCACAGCACAACGTCCTGCAAACCTTGCCTGATGAACAGGTAGCCCAGCCCGATGGAGTGCGACCCGCTTGCGCAGGCGGCGCTGATGGTCATGTTCACGCCGCGCAGCTTGAATATGGTGGACAAGTTCATGGTAACGGTAGAGTTCATGGACTGAAAAATCGCGCCCGAGCCGAGCAGCGTGGTGTCTTTTTTTTCCACCGCAATGTTGTGCGCCTCAATAACCGCCTTTGCGGAGGAGTCGTTGCCGTAAAAAATGCCCACCTCGTTCTTTTCGAGGTAGTCCATATCGATACCTGCCGTGCGCAGGGCTTCGAGCGTTGCCATGTAGGCGTATTCGCCCTCCTCCGCAAGGCCTATGCGCAACCGTCTGTCAAGTGTGCCTTTCAGCTGCGGACGCTCTACGATTCCCGTAAGCGGCGAGCGGTATCCGTACTCTTTCCGCATGGGGTCAACGCCAATGCCGGATTTACCCTCGTACAGCGAGCGGTTCACCTCCTCCAGATTTTTCCCTATGCAGGAGTAAATACCCATTCCGGTTATTACAACTCTTCTACTCATAACAAATAGCTGAAAATTGAAAATTTATTCAACCCATCACCCTTAAATCCTTAGCTCTTGATTTTTAGTTTTTAACTTTTAGTTTTTAGCTCTTAGTTTTTAACTTTTAGTTTTTAACTTTTAGTTTTTAACTCTAAACTCCTAAGTATAAAGTCCGCCATTAATAGAAATCACCTCACCCGTAATGTAGGCGGCTTGCTCCGACGCTAAAAAGGCAATCAGGTCGGCCACCTCTTCGGGTTTTCCGAAGCGTCCGGCCGGTATCATGGTTTTGAGCGTTTTTTCGTCCAAATCCTTTACCATGTCGGTTTCTATAAATCCGGGTGCAACGACGTTTACGGTTACTTTCCGTGCGCCTGCCTCCTGCGCCAGCGCTTTGGACGCTCCAATCAGCGCAGCCTTTGCCGCCGAGTAGTTTGCCTGACCCGGCAGCCCCTTGATACCCGACAGCGACGCTACGTTGATGATGCGCCCCCAGCGGTTGGTCAGCATATCCTTCAGCAGGCGGCGGGTAACGTAAAAAAAGCCGTTCAGCGTAGTATCAACGACGCTGTGCCATTGCGCGTTTTGCATAAAAATCATCAGGCTGTCCAGCCTGATGCCGGCGTTGTTTACCAGCACGGCAACGGAATCCTCCGGGTGGTTTTCCTGCCACGAGGTAAGCCGCTGGTCTGTTTCTTTGCCGTCAGCCACGTTGAAGGGGAGCAGCTCAGCCCGCCCGCCTTTTCCCTCCACCAGCGATTTTGTAGCCTCTGCCGCCTCTTTGTTGGCGTGGTAGTTAATCAGTATCGGGTAGCCCATCTCCGCCAGCCTCAGGCAAACCGCCCGACCAATGCCGCGAGACCCTCCGGTAACAAGTGCGTATTTCATAATTTTTTGGAAGTTAAGAGGTTTTTAAAGTTGAGAAAGTTGTTGAAGTTAAGGAAGTTAGAGAAGTTAAAGGGTTCGTTACGCCACTCTCAATCTCCACTTTCATTATCAATTTCCACTATCCATCTCGTTTTCAATACTTTCAACATTCAACGCTATTTTCCTCGCTCTTTCATCTTCATTCTTCAATAAATGCAATATTCAACATTCGATATAGCAACGCTAACTACATAATAATTACATAACTTACCTAACTTCCCCCGCCAACTTCCTCGCTGCACAAATACTCCCTCACCGCTTCCAGCACCTTATGCTTGGGAGTATCCTCGACGAATGTAGGGCAGATTTTCCGTATCTCTCCATATATTTTGCGGGTTTTGGGCGACAGCTTTTCCGCAATTTGCAGGTAGTCCACCGCCTGCGCCAGCGCCATGAAGTGTATTGCCATCACCTGCCAGGCGTTTTCTATTACCGTTTTTGTCAGCAGCGCCGCGTTTGTCCCCATGCTCACAATATCCTGATTGTCGTTGTTGCAGGGAATACTGTGTATCGACATTGGGTTGGAGAGCGTTTGGTTTTCGGCGGTGGTAGAGGTTGCCGTGAACTGCGACGCCTGCAACCCGTAGTTCAGCCCCAGCACGCCGAGGTTGAGGAACGGCGGCAGTATGCCGTTGATGCGGTCGTGGCAGAGGTAGTTCAGCTGGCGCTCCATCAGCATGGTCAGCTTGGTTACCGCAATCTTGAGCTTGTCCATTTCAAAGGAAACGTAGTCGCCGTGAAAGTTGCCCCCGTGGTAAACGTTTTTGCTTTCGGGGTCAACAATGGGGTTGTCGCAGGCAGAGTTTATTTCGCTTACCACCACCTTTTCGGCGTTTTTTATTTCGTCCCAAACCGGCCCCAGCACCTGCGGCACGCACCGCAGCGAGTAGTACGCCTGTATTTTCTCCGCAAACACTTTTTCCCCCGCGTGGGCATGGTTGTACAGCCTGTTTTCCCGCTTTTGGAGGCAGGCGCTGCCGCTGGCCAGCGAGCGCATCCACGCAGCCACCTCGAGCTGCCCGGCGTGGCGCTTGGTTTGGTTAAGCTCCTGCGACATTAAATCGTCAAATGAAGACGCTATTTCGTTCATCAGCACGGAGGCTGCCACCGCCCACCCAAGCAGCCGCTTGGCGTACAGCACGTTTACCATGCCAATGCCCGACATGACGGCGGTGCCGTTGGTTACGGAAAGCCCCTCGCGAATACGGATTTGGAACGGCTTTAGCCCGGCTTCTTTCAGAACGTCTGCGGTTTGCCGCCACTCGCCGCCGTAGCGCACTTCTCCTTCGCCAATAAGCGCAAGGGCTATGTGAGCCAGCTGCACCAAGTCGCCGCTTGCGCCCACGCTCCCGTGCTCGGGAATGAGCGGGTAAATGCCTCTGTTGACAAACTCCACCAGCAGCTCCACCAGCTCAAGGTGAACGCCGGAGCGGGCTTGCGCAAGCGTACCCAGCCGCGCCACCATAGCCGCCCGCACGTAAATATCCGGCAGCGGGCTACCCGCCCCCGTCGAGTGGCTGCGGATGATGTTGTATTGCAGCTGTAGCAACGATTTGTCGTCAACTCTGTACTGCGACATGGGGCCAAATCCCGTATTGATGCCGTAGATAATTTTATCGGAGGAAAAATCTTTTAGGAAATTATAGCACTCCGATATTTTTGTTCTTACTGCGTCCGACAGCTCAAAACTTTCTCCTTTTAGCAATATTTTTGCCAGCGTTTCGGGCAAAAATTCTTCTTCAATGATGCTCATTTCACCATAAGATATTATAAAAAAGTCACTAATTTGTCAAAAAAGTATTCGGCTGCAATCGCTGCCGAAAAATATTAAGCGGATAAATGCCGCTGCTATATTGCCAATGCTGTATGTTTCTATAAATACGATTCATGACTGATTTTATGAAAAATTTATTAATGACGTAGGATGGATAGTATAGTAGTGAAAAGGGGCGAATGTTCGCCCCTCTCTTGAAAGTAGCAAGTAACCGGAAAATGCTTGGGATTAAAAAATTTGCGTATATTACGCCCGTTGCCCGTTGTTGTTGGGGCATACCGCGGTGTGTGTGTGTGTGTGTGTGTGTGTGTGTGTGTGTGTGTGTGTGTGTGTGTGTGTGTGTGTGTGTGTGTGTGTGTGTGTGTGTGTGTGTGTGTGTGTGTGTGTGTGTGTGTGTGTGT
>JAITAP010000117.1 GCA_031284065.1 Prevotellaceae bacterium | reverse complement strand
GCAGCTGGTTTTGCTGCCGGTTTAGCAGCGGTTGCTTTCTTTGCTACCGTTTTTGCGGGCGCAGCCTTTTTTGCCGCCGGTTTGGCAGCGGTCGTTTTCTTTGCTGCCGGCTTGGCAGCGGTTTCTTTTTTTGCCATGATTGTTTGTTTTTTTGCTGCTGCTGTGTTGTTATTTGTATTAGCGCTAAAAGAGGGTGCAGCAACATTGCCCTCCTTTGCCATTTTTTTCACTCTGATTTCAAAATCGCTCAGCACATTCATGTAGTTGATGAATGCGTCGTAAGGCGTATCGTAAGGGTTGAAATACTTGTGCACATCACCGTCGCTAAACCATTTGGTGGACATGTAGTAGAAATGGTCGCTGTTTTGTAACATGCGCCACTCTTTTATAATTGCCTCGTTGCCCGAATTTACTACCGTGTCGGATAGCGCATATATTTTTGTGAACGCTTCGTTTTGCAATTCGTTTCCTAACCATGCCGTCAAATCCCGCTCTTCATCCGCCCACGATATGGGGTGCTCTACCCTAATGGGGGCAACGGGTTGGTGCTTCTTCACTGTTTCCGACGCGGTTAAAAATTCAAAGTTCGTTCGCGATAAAATTTGCTTCGGCAAATATCGGAAAAATTCAAATATCCCCGACATTGCCCACTGGTGTTCTCCTAAAGTTTCATAATCCATAAAGAGATTTACCACCTCTTCCTTTTTGTCTATTGCCGTTATCCAATCCGTGTATTTGTCGGCAGTGAGGGGCCATTCGCTCCAGCTGTTGTCGGAAAAGCGAAACGCAATGTCGTCGCTAAGCCTGAAGTTGCGCAGCAGGATTTTCAGCTTCGGGTTCTTTGCATTTGCGTAAACGTAGTTCGGACTTTTCCACCCCAGCACGTGCTTTGCGCCTTCGGTAAGCATTCCGACAAAGCCCATGTCGGCAACCTTTGCGCCGATAGCGTCGGAGTAAATGAGCTCGGTGTTGCGAAAGACCGCAGGTTGCTGCCCAAAATATTTTTTTACCATGTCGCCATGCAGCCTCACCTGCCGCTCAAATTCTTTGTCGTCTTTCAGCACCGCAGCGACGGAGTGCGCGTACGTTTCGCCAAGAAATTCCACGCAGCCTGTTTTTGCCAGCGCCTTGAAGCTCTCCAGCACGTCGGGAGCGTAAAGCTCAAACTGCTCCAGCGCCATCCCCGAAATGGAGTAGCTTACCTTGAACTGCTTCCCGTACTGCTTTAGCAAGGATAAAATTAGGTTGTTGGCGGGCAGGTAGCAACGCTCAGCCACTTTACGCATTATGGTACGGTTGGAAAATTCGTCATAGTAGTTATGCTCTTTGCCTATGTCGAAAAACCGGTATCTCCTCAACCGAAAAGGCTGATGAACTTGAAAGTAAAGACAAATTGTTTTTTTCATTGTGTGTATAGTATATTTATCTCAAAGGAAGAAAATTTTGTTTGTAATTTTTGCTCCAATGTTGTAAGCGCCATTGCAGTGTTTTGTCAGGTTTTTTCGCCTGCTACTGCTTTCTCGTAAACTTGCTTTACTTTTAGCGCGGCATTACCCCACTTCAGGCTCTCCACCTCTCTGTCGCCAAGGCGGATGAACATTTTTGTAAGCGCCGGGTATTGCAGTATGCCATATATGGCGTCTGCCATAGCGTCCACATCCCAGAAGTCAACTTTTATGGCGTGATTCAGCACCTCCGCTACGCCGGATTGCTTGGAGATAATGGTAGGCACGTGCGCCCGCATTGCCTCCAGCGGCGATATGCCGAACGGTTCGCTCACCGACGGCATTACGTAAACGTCGCTCAGGGCGAACATGTGCGGCACGTCGGCGCCGTGCAGAAATCCCGTAAAGTTGAACTTGTCGGCAATGCCCAGCTTGGCCACGCGGCGAATCATGCGGTTGAGCATGTCGCCGCTGCCTGCCATCACAAAGCGAACGTTGCCGTAACGCTTGAGCACCTTGTAGGCCGCTTCCACAAAGTATTCGGGGCCTTTTTGGTAGGTAACACGGCCAAGAAACGTTACTATTTTTTCGTCTGTGCCGTGCTTTACATCGTCAAACTTTGAGGTGTTAAAGTCCACGGCGTTGTGCACCGTTATTACTTTGTCGGGGGCTATGCCGTAGCGCGAAATAACAATGTTGCGCGTGAGGTTGCTCACCGTTATTATCAGGTCTGCCTCTTCCATTCCTCTGCGCTCAATGTCGTACACCACCTTGTTGACATTTTCGCCGCTACGGTCAAATTCCGTAGCGTGCACGTGTATCACCAGCGGCTTGTTCGTTGCTTTTTTCGCCGAAATTCCGGCAAGGTAGGTGAGCCAGTCGTGCGCATGAATAACGTCAAACTCATTTTGCTGCGCAATGGTATGCGCCAGCAGCGCGTACTGCGCCACTTCGTTCATCAGATTTTTTCCGTAGCCTCCCGCAAACTTGAATCGGCGGGCAAAGTGCGAAGTGTGCGTGATAGCGCCGTTGCGCACCGTGCTTTCGGTTATGGTTTCAAACTCTTCCGGCGTAAGGTAAGGCAGTAGGTATGAATTTGCTTCAAAATACACCAAATGCGTCCACAGCGACTCCAGCTCGCTTGTGCTGCCCTCAAACGTAACATCTTCGGCGCTCACCACGCGGGCGCTCCGCTGGTCTTCGTCGCCGTAAGCTTTGGGAACTACAAAAATCATGTCAACGTTATGCTTTGCCAAGCCTTTGGTAAGCCCGTAACATGCGGTTGCCAATCCTCCTGCAACGTGAGGTGGAAATTCCCATCCAAACATTAATACTTTCATTGCCTGCTAATTTTTTGCTGATTTGCTGAAGCGTCCAGCTGTTTTCCCACCTGACAAGCTTCAACATTCAACGTTCTGTTCACATTATATTGTAGCGCCATTTTTACTGACTTGTTTGACCTTTTCCGTTTTTCTCATACTCCTCAATCAGCCTGATAGCGCGAAGTACCTCGCCCACGCTCCACGCCTGCGAAATACATCCGTTGGGGCTTTGGGGAGGGTCGCCGTCGTACACCTCCGATATGGAGCATATACCGTACACGTTCATATCTTCTTCAAACTGCTCTACTATCCACTTGGCTTTTGAGATAAACGCTTTGCCGTGCAGCTTGAGCTTTCCCTCGATAAAGTGCCCCAGCAGCCACGGCCACGCTGTGCCCTGATGGTATGCATTGTCGCGCGCAGGCTGTGCGCCCTCGTAGCGACCCGCGTAGAGCGGATTTTTTGGCGCTAGCGTGCGCAGCCCTTTTGTGGTGAGCAGCTCGCGCTCCACTGCATCCAGCACCTCGCGACGCCTGCTTTCCGGTATGGGCGAGTACTTGAGCGACGTGGCAAAAATTTGGTTGGGGCGGGTGAAAATATTTTGACCTTTCCCGTCCACGTAGTCTGCCAAGTGCCGCCGCTCGCTGCACCAAAAGACAGGCTCGTAGGAGCTGCGGATAAGCTCGGGCAAATCTTTCCACGCCGCTATGAATCTCGTATCCTTAAACTCTTTTGCCAGCTCCAGCGTGTAGCAAATAGCGTTGTACCAAAGCGCGTTTATTTCCACCTGATAGCCCGACCTTGGGGTAACGGGCTGCCCGTTCACAATGGCGTCCATCCACGTGAGCGCCCTGAAATGTTCCTCCGCCCATATCAATCCGTTTTCGTGCATGGCGGCGTTGCCCGTGCCGCTGCGAAACGCCTCCAGAATATTTTTCATTTTTTTGCCGTAGGTTTTCCACACGCCTTCTCTGTCACCGGTAAACGCTTCGTACTGCTGAATGGTCCAGAAGTACCAGAGCGGCGCGTCAACGGAGTTGAAGGCGGCGTTTTCGCCTTTTCCAATGTTGGGGAAAAGGCCGCCTTTCAGCTCGCTGCTCATGGTGTCGAGTACATCCTTGCAGGTTTTGATTTTTTCCTTAGCGTCGCTTCCGGTGGAGCTGATGGCGGAAAGCGTAATGCCCGGCAGCGCAATAAACGTATCGCGCCCCCAGCGGCCAAACCACGGGTAGCCTGCCACGACCTCTGTATTTTTCCCGCGCCGTACAATGAACTGGTCGGCGGCGTTTTTGAGGCACCCCTTGAACGAAATTTTCTCGGGACGCTTGGCCACTTCCGCGTCAAATTTTCTCGCCATTCCCGCCGTCGCCACTTCTTTGAGCGAGGCCGAAAAGATAACGCTCTCGCCTTTTCGTATGGGGAGCTCAAAGTATCCGGGAACAAACAAGTCCTCGCGGGAGTCGTAGCCGCGCTTGGCTTCTTCGGTGTACTCTACGTTGTTGTACCAATCGGGGACGGCAACAAACTCCGCCTTTTTGCTGAGCTGCATGTTGAGGGCGGGAAACCCGAGGTAAAGCTTGCTTGCAATGCCGTTTTGCACCGCCTTGTGCTTCACGTCGGCGTGTATGTTGGCGTGGCTCAAGGCGTGGGCGTTGCGAAAGGCGAGGTGGGGCTTAAGCCGCAGCTTGGTGTCGGAGTGCGCGTCGAGCAGCGTGTAGCGAACGAATACCTGGTCCTCGTTGTGCACCATGAGCAGCTCTTTGCGCAGGTGAACGCCGCCTACTTTGTACTCAATCGTGGGCGTAGGGTCGTACTTAAAATCTACGATATACTTGTGCCCGCGCGGCTCGTACACGTTGCCGGGGTAGCGGTGTATCCCAAAGTTGAACGCCTTGTCGTGCTGGATAATGGATTCGTCGAGGGACGACAGCAGCACGTGGCGGTCGCCGTCAAACTCGTCGATAGGGCAAACCAGCAACCCGTGATATTTGCGCGTATTGCAGCAGACAATGGTGGTGCTTAGGTAGCTGCCGGCGCGATTGGTGCACAATATCTCGCGGTTCAGGGCATACTCCAAGTTGACCAGCTCTTCTTTATTAAATTTCAAGTAAGACATAACTTCAAAGATTACCAGCGTTGTTTAGGTAAATACATAAATCTTAAAAACTTCCGTTTGTTCGCAATTTTTCCCAGATAACAAAAAAATCAACACTCTAATGTCGAATACAGACACCGTTACAAAATTAGATAGAAAAAAGTAGTAAACCAAATTTTTCAATGTTTATTTTTGTTTTTTGATAAAAGATTTTATGGGCATACACTGCGCATTGCGCGGGTCGCAAATGCCGTGAGATTGCGTAGCCCAATGTTCGCGGGCTGTTGCTACTTGTGGTGGTATGGCTCTCCCTTCATGATGGAAAACGCGCGGTAGAGTTGCTCCACAAAAAACAGCCGCACCATCTGGTGCGAAAATGTCATGCGCGAGAGCGCGATTTTTCCGTTCGCCCGCCTGTACACTTCCTCCGAAAACCCATAAGCCCCGCCGGATACAAAGGTTATCAGCTTGGCGCTGCCTTGCATTTTTTTGCTCAAGAAAGCTGAAAATTCTTCCGACGAAAATTCTTTCCCCCGCTCGTCAAGCAGCAGCACCTCTCCATCTCCCACCGCCGACAGGATAAGCTCACCCTCGCGCTTCTTTTGCTCCTGTTCGCTTAAGCTGCCGGCGTTTTTGGGCTCCGGCACTATTTTCACCTCCACCGCAGCGTAGCGCGTGAGCCGCTCCGCGTACATTGCTATCGCCGCAGGCAGGTAGCCGGTTTCGGTTTTTCCCACAAATAACAACGCAATTTTCATGCTACTCAAACGATTTGAGAATTTGATTTTTCAGGATGGCAAAGGCTTTGCGGCAAGCTTGCCGCATGGTAACTTGTAAGCTTCCGCCTAACATAATGCAGCTTTAAGTAAGGAAAAAAACTTCTTCGGGGGCATGCCCCCGAAGAAGGGTAGGAAAAATTTCTACTTTTTACGTCGCTATGAAAAAAGTACATTTATCTCGTAAGCAAAGGTACACAATTTCTGCGATGCACCGACAGGCGCGTGCAAAAAAATGATGGCAGCGGCAACCGGTAGCGGCAAGTCCGCAGTATGCCGGAGAGTTGAAGCGACAACCCTGCGGCGGCAATT
>JAITAP010000112.1 GCA_031284065.1 Prevotellaceae bacterium | reverse complement strand
TATAAATAAAATGCCATGAAACAGCCATTATTACCCATCGTATTTGCAACATTTTTTGTTGCGTGTGATAAAAAGCCGGAATATCCTACTTTAGAAAATCAAATAGACTTAACCGGAATCAGCATTAAAGAAAGACCTTGCGAAACGCTTGAGTATGTTGGTAGAATTGGCAACGATTTTGATGCTGCGCTTGATTCTCTGCGGAATTTAAAAGCTATTGTTTCCGAAATAGGAAAACAACCGTTAGAAGTTCTGTTTGACTGCGACAGCCGACAATTTTATGGAATAGCGTACGGAGAGTGTGGAATGTATACAGATGTTCTTGATACAAAAGGCAACTACTACTTGAGATCACACTACTGCCCGAGTGAAGAAAATGTGGTAGAAATAGAAGAGGAAGCAATCTTTAAAGATAAACCCTTTAAAGACAGAATCTTTACTTATGCCGCATCTGAATGTGGAAAAATAATATATGCCGGTAGAATCGGTAATGATTTTGATTCTGCATTAGACTCATTGAAAATAATGAATAAACAACTATTAGCGCCCTACGGCGAAGATGGATATAATGTTGAAAAAGAAAAAGTTGTTATAAACTTTCCCTATGATGACAGGGAATTTTTTCGCCTTACTTTTAAAGACAAGAAAAATACGTATAATTGGTTTATCTATGGTATTGTGATTGATGAAAAAGGAAATTACTTCCATGATGAGTGGTGTGACGAAGGCTAATTCTTTTGAGGAGCTATGAAAAAGTTGGTGGTACAAATTGGCAAGCCCACGCTCAACGCCGCAGGCGAAACCGTTACCGGAAGTAATTTTGAAGCCGAGTTTGGCTCGCGATTAGAAATCAAGTAATAGCGGCAACTGATTTGTTTTATGGTTTTCCATTTAGAAAAAGCGGTATTGCTCAATGCCGCTTTTTTATTTGGCCTGACAGCACGATTGCTACGGACGCTGCCAAAATTTATTCGCACGAATTTCCCCGCTATGAATAACGACAAGCTTTTTTTGCTATCTTTGCACCCCTGTTATGGCGCATAATTTGTAACCATAATGGGATTGGCAAAAAAGGCATACTCGAAAATTTATATGAATTACAGTAAATCATGGATATTCTGGCAAAGAAAATGGCTCGTTTTTTAAACGCTACCCTCCTTGTAGAGCAAGTCTCTACGGGACTTTTAGTTGGTTAAAAATATAAAGTCAATATTTGATATAAGAAACGAAATTAATTAACTTCAACTTTAACTATGCACACACTTGACTGGAAGAACTTAAGCTTTGCCTACCTGCCAACCAAGGGCAACATTCGCTGCTACTGCCGCAACGGTAAGTGGAGCAAGCCCGAAATTACCACCTCCGAGGAGGTTACTTTGCACATTGCCGCTACCTGCCTGCACTACGGGCAGGATGTTTTTGAGGGGCTAAAGGCGTACCGCGGCGCCGACGGGCGCGTCCGCCTGTTTCGCGCGCGCGAAAACGCAAAGCGCCTGACAGAATCCGGGCAATACCTGCAAATGGACGTACCCGGCGAGGAGATGTTCATGGACATGGTGAGGCAGGTGGTGAAGTACAACGAGGAGTTTGTGCCGCCGCACGATAGCGGCGCTACGCTCTACATTCGCCCGCTGCTCATTGGGACTTCGGCGCAGGTGGGCGTAAAGCGGGCGGACGATTACCTGTTCCTGATATTTGTTACGCCCGTGGGACCGTACTTCAAAGAGGGCTTCAAGCCCGTGAGCGTAATTATTGACCGCGACCACGACCGCGCCGCGCCGCAAGGAACGGGACATACCAAGTGCGGCGGAAACTACGCGGCAAGCCTCATATCGCTTGATATATGCCACCACATGGGCTACGCTACCATGCTCTACCTTGACGCGGCCGAAAAAAAGTATATTGACGAGTGCGGCCCGGCAAACTTCTTTGCCATTCGAGGCAACAGCTACATTACGCCCGACTCCCACAGCATACTGCCAAGCATCACCAACATGAGCCTTATGGAGCTGGCTAAGGATATGGGCATGACCGTAGAGCAGCGCAAGGTGGAGGTCGGCGAGCTTGCGACGTTTGACGAGGTGGGAGCGTGCGGCACTGCCGCCGTGATTAGCCCCGTTGGGAAAATATTTGACCCCGCTACCGGACAAACGTTTGAGTACTGCAAGGACGGGCAGGCCGGAAAAGTAAGCACAAAACTCTATAACCACCTGCGCGCCATTCAGTACGGCGACGAGGCGGATAAATTCGGATGGATTGACGTCATCTGAGTAAAAATCCACAAGCGTTTTTATGATTGAAAAGAAATCCACTTCCACCGCCGCAGCGCCAGAGGTTGCCGTGCTGGTGGGCATTATCACCGAAAAGCAAAATGAGCGGCTATCGCGCGAATACCTCGACGAGCTGGCGTTCCTGACGGAAACAGCGGGCGTAATTACCAAAAAAATATTTACCCAAAAGCTACCCGGCGCTCACCCCAAAACGTATATTGGCTCGGGGAAAATTTTGGAGGTAAAAGCATACGCTGATGAGCACGACGTTGGTACCGTTATTTTCGATGATGAGCTTAGCCCTTCGCAGCTGTTCAACCTTGAGAAGCAGCTGGAGCGCAAGGTGCTCGACCGCACCAGCCTTATCCTTGACATTTTTGCCATGCGCGCCCGCACCGCCTACGCCAAAACGCAGGTGGAGCTGGCGCAGTACCAGTACCTTTTGCCGCGCCTCAAGCGCATGTGGACGCACCTTGAGCGGCAGCGCGGCGGCATAGGAATGAGAGGCCCCGGCGAATCGCAAATAGAAACCGACCGGCGAATTATCCTCGACCGTATCTCACGGCTCAAGATGCAGCTCAAAAAAATCGACAGGCAAATGATTTCGCAGCGCAGCAACCGCAGCGGCTTGGTGCGCGTGGCGCTGGTGGGCTACACCAACGTGGGCAAGAGCACCATCATGAACCTGCTGAGCAAAAGCGACGTGTTTGCAGAGGATAAGCTCTTTGCCACGCTCGACACCACCGTGCGCAAAGTGGTATTCGACAACCTGCCGTTTTTGCTTTCGGATACGGTGGGCTTCATTCGCAAGCTGCCCACCCAGCTGATAGAATCGTTCAAATCTACGCTGGACGAGGTGCGCGAGGCCGACATACTGATGCACGTGGTTGACATTTCGCACTCCAGCTTTGAAGACCAAATGAGCGTAGTGCAGCAAACGCTCACAGATATTGGCGCAGGCGAAAAGCCGGTGTACCTCGTGTTTAACAAGATTGACGCTTATACCTTTGTAGAAAAAGACGCCGACGACCTCACGCCGCGCACGGAGAAAAACATTCCGCTGGAAGAGTACATGAGCAGCTGGATTGCAAAGAAAAACGCTCCCTGCATTTTTATCTCTGCCATCAACAAAACCAACGTTGACAAGCTGCGCAGCGATGTTTACAGGATGGTTGCCGAAGTTCAGGCAGGGCGATACCCTTTTGATAATTTTTTGTGGTAACGGGAAAGCACGCGCAGCGCCGGATTGAGCGCTTCGGCTTTTACTCATGCCAGCTTCAGCTCTTTGAGAAATTGCGGGACGCCGCTCTCGAAGTCCACGCCAAACCTAATGTCTGTCTTTGCCCTGAACGTCCTGCCAATGCTCGCCGTAGTGTAGCCGACGGCAATACCTACGGCCTGCGGTAAGCCAAAATTATTGAGCAGGGCAGCCAGCAGCGCACTTCCGAACACATCGCCCGTGCCGTGATAGTAACCCTCAATTCTGTCGGCAAGAACGTAGGATATATCGCCCGTTTCCCTGTCGTAGGCGGCAGCGCCGAGCTCCTTATCGTCAAAAAACGTACCGGTAAGCACCACCTGACGGGGGCCTATGTCGCCCAACTTTTGCAGCAGCAGCTCTACGTACTCCTTTTTGTAGGGACCGGGTCGGTAAGGCTCGCCCACCAGCAGCGCAGCCTCCGTTATGTTGGGCACAATTATGTCGGCTTTGGCACACAACTTCTTCATCCCTGCGGGAAATTCGGGCGAAAAGATTTTGTACAGCTCCCCGTTGTCCGCCATCACGGGGTCAACCAGAATAATGTTGTCGCGCTCCCTGAACTCATCGAAAATCTCCCCCACAATATCCAGCTGCTCAAATGAGCCGAGAAAGCCCGAGTAGAGCGCGTCGAACTTCAAGCTCAACGATTTCCAGTGCTGAGCATACGGGCGCAAATCTCCCGTCAAATCTCTGTAGGTGTACCCCGCAATTCCCCCCGTATGCGTGGACAAAACCGCCGTAGGCATTACAGCGGTTTCTATGCCGGCTGCCGACAAAATCGGCAGGGCAACGGTCAGGGAACACTTTCCAAATCCGGAAATGTCGTGAATTGCAGCAACTCTTTTTTGGTGTGCCATAGTTTCTATTGTTATATTGCTAAAGTAGCCGACCGCGCAGGCACATGCTCAACATGGCTCTGCGCTGCCCGGCTACTTTCTTTAATGGTTAAAACGTCTGCATTTGCATTATAGCGGATACTCGTCAAAGGCGTAAAGCACGGTGGAGAGGTATCGCTCGCCCGTGTCCGGCAGAATAATGACAATGTTTTTGCCTTTATTCTCGGGCAGCTGGGCAAGCTGCGTTGCCGCGTAGGTAGCCGCCCCCGACGAAATACCTACCAGCAATCCCTCCGTCTTTGCCAGCTCGCGGCTGGTGCGAATAGCGTCGTCGTTGGAAACGGTAATAACTTTGTCAACCACCGAGCGGTCGAAGTTTTTGGGCACAAAGCCTGCCCCAATGCCCTGAATCTTGTGCGGGCCGGGGTTGCCTCCCGACAGAACGGGAGAATCAGCCGGCTCTACGGCTACAATTTGTATCTTCGGGTTGAGCTTCTTGAGGTGCCTGCCCACGCCGCTCACCGTGCCGCCTGTGCCCACGCCGGCCACAAAGACGTCCACCTTGCCGTCGGTGTCGCGCACCACTTCCTGAGCGGTTGTCTTTTCGTGGATGGCGGGGTTTGCGGCGTTATCGAACTGTTGCAGGATAACGGCGTTGGGCGTTTCGCTACGCAGCGCTTCCGCCTTGGCTATTGCCCCCTTCATTCCTTCGGAGCCGGGCGTGAGGACAAGGTTTGCGCCCAGCGCCTTGAGCAGGTTGCGCCGCTCAACGCTCATCGTTTCGGGCATGGTGAGGATAAGCTTGTAGCCTTTGGACGCAGCAACAAACGCAAGCCCAATGCCGGTATTGCCGCTCGTCGGCTCAATAATGGTAGAGTCGCGCTTCAGAACGCCCGACGCTTCCGCGTCCTCCACCATTGCCAGCGCAATGCGGTCTTTGACGCTGCCAAGCGGGTTAAAGTACTCTACTTTTCCAATCAGGTTTGCGCTAACCGCATGTTTTTGCCCAAAGGCATCCAGCGCCAGCAAGGGGGTATTCCCCACAAGGTCTGTCAACTTTTTTGCTATTTTTGCCATAGTTTTTTTTGTTGTTTAAGTAAAACATAAGTGATAAATTGCAACGGCAAAGTAAATGCAAATAAGAATACGATGAAATACCACAAACATGGTATTTTTCATTTCCGCGAGCAAAATTAGATGAAAATCATTAGAATTCCAAGCGCAGGTGATAAAAAATCGGGAATAAGGCTTCTCCCAGCGTGGCTAAATCTTTTTCTTGAGGCGCTATGAAAAACAAACGTTTTACCGACGAGGAGCGTATAAAAACAGGTAGAGAAACGCCGGTAAGCGTATCCTGCTTCAAACCAGAAAATACACTACTGCCACAACCATTGCCAGCGCCATAGTTGAAAATAGCACCCCGTGCGCAGCTGAATCGCGATTAAAAGCGATGGCAACGAAAAAAACAACAAGGTTGGGCACTACGCACAAGCTGAGCACTTTGGAGAGTACGTTGTGCGACGTCAAAAATTGCAGGTATTCCAGCAGCGAAAAAGCGCCGCTATAGTGCAGGTATGAAATAAAAAAGGCGGCAACCGGTACTGCAAGCCCTATGGCTGCCCCCAAAATTCGATGTTTACGGATTGCAAGCATATTTTTTTTGCTGAAAATTTTGAGAAATTGGCTTGGCTGTGCGTCATTAGCGCGCAGACGGCGCAGATTAAACGGAATTACACAGATTTTATCCATTTCTCCAGCCACGTAAATCTGTTTATTCTGTGGCATCTGCGCGTAACATACAATGTACGGCAGCTGTCTTGGCTTGTCAATCGCCAATGTTTTACGTCAACCTTCGCTTGTATGTTGCCTGCAAAGATAATAATTTTTCAGCTTGCATTTTTATCAGCTCAATGAATTTCCGCCAGCTGCACAGGCAGCCCTGTGCGCAGCTGCAAAATGCCGGAGGTAATGAGCGTATCGCCAACAGCCAAGCCGGAGGTGATTTGTATCTCGGTTTCGGTACGGATGCCCGTTTGCACCGCTACCGGCTGCGCTTTTCCGCTCCGGTACACGTACACAAGGCTGCCGTCCATTTCGGGAATAAGCGCCTCGGTAGGGATAGAAATGGCGTCGCTGAACAAGTGCAGCTGCAGCTCCACCGAAATGGAGCGTCCGGGCTTAAGAATTTCGCGAGTATTGGGGTACATGGCGCGCATGGCGAAAGTTCGGGTTTTAACGTCCACGTTAGGCTCTATGGCGTACACCTTAGCTTCAAAAGGTTTAAGGTAGCCTTCTACCGTAAAGAACACGGTCATGCCGGTGTGCACGTTGCCGATATATCGCTCGGCGATGGCAAAATCGACCTTGAGCGGCGATATGCAGACGAGCTTCGTAACCAGCGTGCCGGGCGACACAAACGCTCCCTCGCTGGTGTAGCGCAAGCCCACCATGCCGTCGAAAGGCGCCACGATGCTTGCCTTTTCTATTTTTGCTTCTATCTGGGCAAGGTCGGCCTTGAGCGCCTGCATTTCGGCAAGCGATTGCTCGTAGCTCTCGCGGCTAATGGCTTCGCGCTCCAGCAAGGTACGCTGGCGCTCCTCGCGGTCTTCCGACAGCTTGAGCTGCACGTTGATTTTATCGCGCTGCGCCTGTAGCTCGTTGTCGTTAATTTTTGCCAACAGCGCACCTTTTTGCACCTTTTGTCCCTCCTTAATATCCAGCACCGTAATACGCCCCGACGATTCAAACGACAAATCTACCTCCTCCGAAGCGATGAGCGTTCCCGTGATGTTGATGTACTCAATGATAGGTTTGGGAAAAATGACCACGCTGCGCACGCTCAGCGGAGGACGTTTTGGCAAAGATACCTCAGCAGGTTTACTTTCCTGCGAGCTATCGCCGCTAAAATGGCGGTATGCCAGCAACCCTCCCAGCACTAAGGCTGCCAATATGATGGAAATCCAACGAATAACCTTTCTTTTCATGATTAAATTTTTAAGTTCAACAATCGCTTAGCGCCGCTGCAAAAAAGCGGCGCAAGATACAAAAATTTGCGACTTACTCATGGTAAGTAGTGATAAATTCTAACGCTGTACCCGTAAAAAATTGTAAAAACGAACATTCTCACACGCTGTGTATAAGGGTTTTACAATGAAAAACACAGCGATAAACACGAAAAAATTTGGGTAAAGGAGAAAAGAGCACGGCCGGTCAAATCTTTTTTTGGGGCGCTATTTACAGCATTGCAGTATCTGAAAATTTTTATTTGCCCTAATAAAAAAGTACTTCGGGCTTCTCCCGCAGATACAATTGGTCGCTGACCTGCGGGTATGAAAAATCTGCCCTTGCCGGGCTTGCGATAAATGCCGTGCGGCATGCTTTTTTATGAGATGGTATATATTTCGTAAATTTCATGTATATTTGTCGCCAACATTTTAATTCTCAACTTATGGAACAGCACATAGTAGTACTGACCGGCGCCGGAGTGAGCGCCGACAGCGGCCTGGAAACATTTCGGGATTCTGGCGGGCTTTGGGCGCAGCACCGGGTAGAGGACGTTTGCACGCCGGAAGCTTTGATGCAAAATCCTGCGCTGGTGCTCGATTTTTACAATCAGCGCCGGAGGCAGCTCCGAACCGTAGAGCCTAACGCAGGGCACTACGCAGTGGCAGCGCTGGAGGCAACAAGCAACGTGGACGTGATAACGCAAAACGTGGACAACCTGCACGAGCGGGCCGGCTCTACCAAAGTGCTGCACCTGCACGGCGAACTCACCAAGTGCAGGAGCATGAAAGACCCGTCATACATCTGCGAGGTTGACGGCGACGTGATGGTGGGCGACCTTTGCCCCAAAGGAGGGCAGCTGCGGCCCCACATCGTTTTCTTCGGAGAGCCCGTACCGATGATGGACAAGGCAATAGAAATTGTCTCAACCGCAACAACGCTGGTGGTAGCGGGCACATCTATGGCCGTGTATCCTGCCGCCTCCCTACTCCACTACGCTCCGGAGAAATGTAAAATTTATGTCGTTAACCCGGCTGGCAGAGAGGTGGACAGACAAAATGTTACCTACATCAGAGAGCGGTTTGCAGCAGGTATGCCGCCGCTTGCCAAGCTTCTGCAAGGATGACGCTTCGTGCGGCTACCTGTGTACCTCGTCAAACAGCGCCTCCACGTTTGCCGGCGGAATGTCGGGCAGGATTGCCTCGTGGCTTGGCGAAATTACCAAGCCGGTGGGAAAAAGTTTTTTCAGCTCGCGCACTTTTTCGCGCACCTGAGAGGGTGTGCCTTGCACCAGCAGGTATTGCGCATCCACGCCGCCGCAAAAGGAGGCAGTATCTGCAAAGCTGTCGCGCAGGCGCTGGGGCTCCATCTTGGCGGCAAGAGCCTGAATAGGATGCACTACGTCGGCGCCAAGCGAAATGAGGTCGGGGATAATGTCGTACACCGCGCCGCACGAATGGTACACCACCTTAAGGCCGTAGCTTTTGGCTTGCGCAATAAGCTTGCGGCTTCCCTCAAACACGTATTCGCGCAGCATTTCCGGCGAAACTATTAGCCCCGTTTGGCTGCCAAAATCGTTGCCAAAGAGCGCCGCGTGCAGCTTTCCTTTGGTAGCCTCAAAAAATATTTCGTTGGCGTGCAGGTAAAAATCGGTAATTTTGTCAATCACGGCTTTGAACATATCCGGCTCGGTCGCCATTTTTATCAGCGCACACTCCATGCCAAACGCCGCGCAAGCATCCTGAAAGTGCGCCGACCACAGCGTCCCCATCACGGCGTAGCTGCGGTCGGGAACGTCATCTACTACCTTGCGGCACAGCGCAGGGCTTACGTATCGAGCGGGGTCAGGCCAATCGAACTTGTCCACGTCGGCGGGGTCAGAGAAGTCCTCAAAGAAGCCCGGCGCTGTGAGCGTGCGCTCGTCACGCCGAAGCTTGTTTTTAGCAAAATCAAACGCAGCATACACGGCGTTGGAAGTAGGCGAATGGTAGGGCATTTCCACCGCAAAAACATCATCGCATACTTTTGCCTTTAGCTCATCCACCGTTTTTACGCCAAAGTGCGCATACAGCGCAGGCAGCGCGTCGGGATGCGGCAGGCCGAGCCACGAAGCGGGGTAGTCAACCGGGCGGCGCTCAACGGTTGCCAGAAAGCGTTCAAGGTGTGTCATAGTCAGCCTTTACTGTTTTTTTATTCATAAAAAATCACTACCTATACGGCATTTGAATAGCTTGCTTTGCGTTAACCCGCAGGCAAAAGTACAAATTTTATTTGACAACCGACGCCAAAGCGGAATTTTCCAAAAATTTTTATCAAAAAGTTGAGCGATTGACTTGTGTCTCGGAGTAATCAGCATAGTTTTGGTAAGGGTTTCCTTGCTTTCTTTCAGCTTGACTTTGATTGTTGTGATGGTTTTTGCGATGTCTAAAACTTATCAACACTCATGTTAGTCTCTCCTTGTAAACGATTTATCCTACTGAATGTCAATAAAATAAATGTGAAAAGGGTGATAGTATCAACCGATTTTTGTACCTTTGCAGCATAAAAACCGGAAAAAAATGATAGGAAAATTACCCAAAGATGACCATCGCGAATTTTTTCGCACCCGCCTGGCGGACTTGATAAATCCCCAGCACGAGCTGGCGTTGCTTGCCCACGCAATGGGGATGAAAAGATACCGCTTGCATGGGAAAGCAACCCCTACTTTCCTTTGCACACCCTGCCTTGCGGCGCGCATTTTTGCTGATAAACCCCCTGTTTGCAGTGGATTCGATTGGAAATTTTTATTGGATTTAATATAGTATCTCTTGGTTATTTTGTCAGTTTACTAAAAAATACCATGTTCGTGGTATTGTTTTGTGAAATAAAATAGCTACTTTTGCGCCGTAGTTCATCTTGTGCTGCATTTGTCGCGAGATGCCTCTCCAAGTTTAATTTTTATATGGACGTTTTACACCCACATACCAATCCCGTATTTATAGCAAGTGGCTTGAGCTGCTTGGAGGCGCGTAGTGCGGGCATATTGACACACACACACACACACACACACACACACACACACACACACACACACACACACACACACACACACACACACACACACACACACACCTCGCGCGCAAAGGTAGTATTTATTTTCCACCTGGACAACACTTTAGGCGTTCCAATTTTAATCATTTTATTGACAAATTGGGGCGCTTTTTCGCGCGTGATGCTCACGCTCGCCGCACCCTCTTTTACACATCTCATACTCAGTGGCGTAAGTTCTTCCTGCGCCAACCGGCAGCAACGGCGTTGCTCCGCATTGGGGCGCTTTCGGGAAAGTGGGAAAATCTTTTTAGCAGCTCAACATACCCTACAATATACCCTACAAAATACCCTACAAAAATCAGCATGTTAGTTCTACTCCATCGCTTACTCCATCGGCGTTTGCTCGCCCCTCAGCTCCGCTTTGACCCGCCGGACGGCGGAACGTATGCCTCCGCCAAGAAAACACGCGCGGCGACAGGGTACGCGGAGCAAAGTACAGGGCGCCGCTGCGCCCACCAACCAAGCCACACCTTTAGGGGGAAGCGTATTCTCCTTTTTGCTTGCCTGCTGCTGACCGGTGGCGTTTTGTGGGCGCAGCGCGGCAGCGTGAGCGGCGTTGTAACGGAAAACGGGCGGCCGCTGTCGGGCGCGTCGGTGACCGTGAAGGGGACAACCATAGCCGTCCTTGCCGACGTAAACGGGGCGTACGCCATCAGCGTGCCGGAAGAGGCGGTGCTGGTGTTCCGGTTTGTGGGCTTCAGGACGCAGGAGGTAGCCGTGGGCTCGCGGACGACGCTAAACGTGGAACTGGAGGTTGAAAGCAGAGACCTTGAGGAGGTGGTTGTGTCGGCAGGCGGAATTTACCGCGCACGGCGCGAGCAGGGCTACTCGGTAACCAAAATCACGGCAAAGGAGTTGACGGTGAGCAAGCCTGCATCGCTGTCGGGCGGGCTGGTGGCAAAAGTGCCCGGGTTGCAGGTGAACGCAGTGTCGAGCGGCATAAACCCCAACTACCGGCTGGTGCTGCGGGGCAACCGCTCCATTACGGGCAACAACCAAGCGCTGGTGGTGGTTGATAATGCGATTGTGTCGAGCGACTTTTTGAATAACATCAACCCAGAAACCATTGCAGACATTCAGGTGCTGAACGGGGCGGCGGGGGCTACGCTCTACGGCTCGGAGGCGTCGAACGGCGTGTTGCTCATCACCACCAAGTCGGGCGAAAAAGGGAAGCCGCGTATTCAGGCGTCGCATACGCTGACGCTCGAGCAGGTGAGCTTTTACCCAAAGCAGCAAAGCCGCTTTGGGCAAGGTAAGCTGGAAGACGGGCAGGTGTTTGAACCAATAGAAAACCAGCAGTACGGCCCGGCGTTCGACGGCTCGCTGCGCGATTTGGGCTATCCGCTCGAAAACGGCGAGCAGCAGCGGGTAACGTATGAAGCCCGCGACGACCGCAAAAAGTTTTGGGAAACGGGCGTTCAAAACCAAACGGACGTATCGGCGAGCTTTGGCAACGACAGGAGCACGGCGTACGTTGCGGCGCAGTACTTCACGGCGACCGGCACCACGCCGGGCGACAAGTACAACCGCGCGTCGGTGCGCCTCAACAATGCCTACAGCCTCCTGCCCAACTTGCAGCTGAGCTACAACGCGGGGTACGTGGAGAACAACTACGATATTACCACCGCAACCGGCGCCATTTACGACCAGCTGCTGAATGTGCCGGCCAACGTGCCCCTGCTGAGCTACAAGGATTGGGAAAACGGCAAGTGGGCGGACAGAGAGGGCTGGTTTTGCCCCTACTACGACAACCCCTACTACACGGCGGCAAACAACCGCGGGGTTACAAAAAATACGTACCTCTCGGGAAAAGTCGAGCTGAAGTGGGCTATTACCCCGTGGCTATCGGCGCTGTACCGCGCCTCCATGTCAAACCGATACTACCAAGCGAAGCACTCCTACGCAAAATCTACCCTCAGCGACTACGCGCTGGAGGTGCAGAAGAAAGAAAACCACTCCGGAGTGGTGTACGATTCGCAGCTTAACACCTACCGCGTAAACCATGATTTTCAGCTGTCCGCCGACAAAACGATAGGGCTTTTTTCCCTTAACCTCACGGTGGGGGCTGCCAACGCGCTCTCGTCGGGCAAGGAGACCTCTGTGGAGGCCGCGCTGCTTATACCCGGGCTGTACAACGTCGGCAATCGCTCTGCCGACCCGGCGGTGGGCAGCGCAGTTGAGACCTCGCGCAGCTACGGTCTCTGGGGCGACCTCGTGGTGGGCTACCACAAGTACCTTTTTCTCCACCTCACGGGGCGCAACGACTGGACGTCGCTGCTGGCGCCCGAAAACAGGTCGTACTTCTACCCCTCCACCGACGTGTCTTTCATTCCTACCGACGCATTTCCCGCGCTAAAGGAACCGGGGCGGCTCAGCTACTGGAAAATCCGGGCGGCGGCGTCGCAAACGGGTAACGTCAACATTGCCCCCTACGCGCTGGAGCCGGTTTACGGCTCCTCAACGGGATGGTCTGCCGGTACGTTCTTTAGCGAAAGCGGCGTGCTGGTGTCCAAAGACCTGAAGCCCGAAATCACCCTCGGCTACGAGCTCGGCACGGAGCTGCGGATGTTCGACAACCGCGCGGAGGTGGAGCTCACCTACTACTACTCCGCCACCACCGACCAAACTATTTTGGCCACGATAGCGAGCAGCTCGGGCTACTCGGGCTACCTGCTCAACACGGGAAAGGTAACCAACAAGGGCGTGGAGACTGCCCTGCGCCTGAATCCCGTCCGCACCGGCGAGTGGAATCTGCACGTGGGGATGAACTACACGCACAACGAAAATATGCTGGTATCGCTGCACCCCGACACGAAGCGGATTAGCGTCAACGGCAGCTCCGTGATTTTTGCGGAGGAGGGGCAGGCGGTAAACCAAATTATTGTTTCCGACTACAAGCGCGACCCAAACGGGCGGGTGATAGTGGACATAAACACCGGCTACCCCTCGCCTGCGGAGGAGACGGTGTTGGCGGGAAATACCTCCCCGAAGCATCGGCTGGGGCTGGACTTTGCGCTGCAATGGAAAAATTTTACCGTCAGCAGCCTGTTTGAGTACCGCGGCGGGTACTACTGCATTTTTGCGGGCGGCTGGGCGCTCGACTTCTCCGGCGCGTCGGCGCGGTCGGCCTACTACAACCGCGAGCGTTTTGTGTTCCCCAACTCCTCGTACATGGACCCCGCGTCGGGGCAGTACGTGGAGAACACCAACGTTACCGTATCCGACGGCGGATCGGGGTTCTGGGTAAACGCCACGTACAACACCGACGTGAACAGCAACTACGTGTACTCCGGCGACTACTGGAAGTGGCGGGAGCTGGCCGTCAGCTACAACGTTCCCCAAAGCGTGCTCGGCAAGCTGGGCGCAGCGGTTTCGGCGGTAACCCTGAGCGTGCAGGGGCGCAACCTCTTCCTCTGGACGCCGGCGTCGAACGAGTACACCGACCCCGACCTGAGCGCCAACGGCACAAGCAACGCCATTGGGGTGTCAAACTTAAACTCCTCCCCCCCGACGCGGTACTTTGGGGGCAGCATTTTGCTAACCTTTTAAGCCCTGCGAGTAATTATGAAAAAAATACTTATCAAAACAGCGCTCATAGCGGCAGCGGCGTTGCCCGCATCCTGCGATTTGGACATCAACAAAAACCCCAACGACGCCACCGCCGAGGTGGTTACGCCGGATTTGGTGCTGCCGGTCGCGGTGGCCGCGCTGGTGTACGATCAGGTGTACTACTACGGCCGCTCTACGGCGGCCTACCTCGTGGGCTACCAAGTGCCCGGAGAGGGCATAGGGGGATACGGGGACGTGTACACCTACAACTTCACCTCCAAAAGCTTTACCGGCGTGTGGACGGAGACGTTTGCCTGCCTGCGAAACTTCAACACCATCATCAAAACCTCCGAAGCTGACCCGCAATACGCACTCTACGGCGGCATTGCCCGCGTCCTGAAAGCGTACTGCTACCACCTGCTGGCGGACGCCTACGGCGATGTGCCCTACACCGAAGGGTTGCGCGGCGAAAGCAACCTCTCCCCGGCCTTTGACAAAGACGCCGCCGTCTATAGAGCGCTGTTTACGGAGCTGGACGACGCTATTGCCATCCTGAAAGCCAACAAGGACAAGGCCGGCGGCAACGTTTTGGGGCTGAACGCCAACAACGACCCGGTGTTTGGCGGCGACTGCCTCAAGTGGATACAATTTGCAAACAACATTAAGCTGCGCCTGCTGGTGCGCTCACGCGGCACAAGCATCGACGTTAACAACTTTGTTAAGTCGGCTTTTGCCGGCATTTCGGAGGAGGGATTTTTGACGGAGGACGTGCTGGCAAACCCGGGCTACAACGCCTCGGGGCAGCAAAACCCCTACTGGACGGTTTACCACAGCTCCGTTATAGGCGCTATTGCCTACCCCGCGCTGTACTACATTGCCTCGTCCTACGTGCTGTCGTTTTACGACGGCACAAAGCTGGCGGACGCTAAGCGCGGTGCGCTGGTGTACAAGGGCTGGCCGGACGTGCGACACTACCAGCTGGGCAACCAAAGCGGAAGACCCTACACCACCGGCTATACATGGTACATCGGGACGGGGACGGGGCAGAACGCCTCCGACGCGGCGGGAATACTGAAAAGCCGCTCCGCGCCCGCTCCGCTCTTCTTTGCCTTTGAAACCTACTTTTTGCTGGCGGAGGCCGCACTGTACGACCTTGACCCCGCAAAAGCGTACACGGAAAACGCTGCAAAGGCATACTTTGAAAACGGCATAAAAGCGTCCTTTGACTTTCTTGAGCGCGTGGGCGCGGCCAACAGCCTCCCCGCAGGCGCAAACCCGCAAGGCGACGCAGAGGCATACATAGCCGCAAACAGCATGAGCCCCCTCGCAAACTTTGACCTTGCCGCTACCCGAGAGCAAAAGCTGGAGGCCATTATCACGCAAAAATATATTGCCTCGAACATTCTCAACTCCAACGAGGCATGGAACGAATTTCGGCGCACCGGGTACCCTGCTATCAGCGGCACGGGCTCAAGAACGACGTTTGCCTCCGTGCAGTCGAGCTCCCCGCGGGCCGACAAGCTGCCCGTGCGCCTGATTTACCCGCAATCGGAGTACAACCTGAACGTAAACACGCCAAAGCTGGCAAACTCATTCTCCAACCCGATTTTTTGGGACAGAGAATAATGCGCCCCCTGTAGAGACGCACGGCGTGCGTCTCACCGCGCATCGCGCAATACGTATGGTGGTAAGGTGGGAGGTTCCTCGCTGCGCTCGGAATGACGGCGGGGGCGGCGGCGGGGAATGACGGGGAAAAGGGGTGAGTGGGGGTAAAAAAACGAAAAAATGAATAACCAAGATAAGGTAAAAGTAAATATGAAAAAATACGTTTATACGCTGATGGCGGGCCTGCCGCTTTTGCTGAGCGCCTGCCTCAAAGACGAGGGGGTGTTTAAGGAAAACGGCTCGCAGGGTATTGTAGAGCTGACGCTGGCGGCGCGAAATACCTCCACGCCCTACGCGGTTAAGAGCATAGCGATTGAGAAAGAGGCGGCGGCCACGCTGCCGGTTACCGTGAACTACACGGGGGAAAGCGGTGCGCCGGAGGAGGTGCGGGTAACGCTTGCCGTGGTCGACAGCATTGTGGGCGCGCTATACCCCGACAACTCGGTAGCGCCCCTACCGGCAGAGTACTACGAGCTGCCCCCGTCGAACGTGGTAACCATCCCAAAAGGCGGAAAAACGGCCACGTACGCCATCAAAGTCAACTCGAGCCTGTTCCCCGCAAAGTCCTACGCAATGGGGGTCAAGATTGTATCCGCCTCCGCAGGCGTAGTGAGCGGAAACTACTCCACCGGCGTTTACCTTTTGCTCGTCAGGAGCGGGTGGGAGGGAACTTACAAGGTTGACTACCAATGGCACGAAACCGGAAGCTTTGATATACCCCATGAGCCTTTCTCCGACACCGTAACGCTCGCCACCGTGGGGCCGGAGACGCTGGAGGTAACGGGATTTGGCGGAAAGTTTGCCGGATACACACGCTACACCTTCGTCTCCGAGCGCGAGGTGAAAGTTGCGGCTTTTAGCGGCGCGGACTTGCGCGTCAGCGTAAAGAGCTGCCGAGCCGACGTTGCCGATTTCTCAATCTTCACTGTGCGCTACACGATTTACCTCACCGACGGCGACTTGGAGCTGGAGGAAACGTACACGAGAATCAGTGATTAATTGCGCGCCCCTGTGGAGACGCACGGCGTGCTTCTCACCGCGCACCGCGCAACGCGCCATCGCGCAAGGCGCACGGTGGTAAGGGGGGAGGTTCCTCGCTGCGCTCGGAATGACGGGGGGAGGGGAAAATGACGAAAAAAAAGGAAAATGCAGTAATGCTAAATAAATAAATAGCTAAACCAACGTAAGCCAACAAAAACTACCAAGAGACCAAAAAAACCAATTAACCAATTTATTAACAAACAAAAAAACCAAAAAAAAATGAAAAGAATTTATCGATTTGCAAGCATTGCAGCTGCGGCAACCCTAATGGTGGTTGGCGGCTGCGAAGAAGATGAGCTGGAACAGAAGGCGCCCGCCGACGCAGGCGCCATTAGCGGGGCTACAGAAAACGTCTGCCCCGACACGGTGGTAGCGCTTTCCGTTAAGGCCATAACGGGCGCTACGGGGTACGTGTGGTACAGAGACGGAGAGGAGGTTGCGGAGACCGACCTCCTTGACCTTGCCACCGGCACAACCTCCTACACCGCCACAACGTCCGGCGCGTACGCGGTGGCCGGAAAAAATGACGTGGGCGTGGGAAAAAAGAGCGCCACCGTTACGGTA
>JAITAP010000034.1 GCA_031284065.1 Prevotellaceae bacterium | reverse complement strand
CTGCCATCCACAACCTGCTGGACGCAATGATACACCCAACCGACGTGTTTATCACTGCCGCAAACCTGCTCTCAACCATGGGCAAGGACTACCTTGGCTCCATAAACGACCAGATAGATGGCCTTCTGGAACAGGCAAACATGGCGGATACCATAGTCCTTAATCTGTCAGAGTATGTTGGCGAAGGTACACCCATAGACACCCTCAACATTTATTTGGATATAAACAGTGAGCTGCCCTTTGACGTTACAATTTCCGCCAACTTTATTAACGCTAACGGCGATAGCATAAGCAGTATAGTAAATAGCAACGATTTTGGCGAATCTCTTTTCCTACCTTTTGGTAAAGGAGACAAAACTTTATTAGACGAAATAAGGGGGGTGGCGTTTAGCGTTAAGGTTAGTCGAGGAGAAGCGAAGATTGATGAAGGCATCCTCCGAAGGCTATCGCAAAGAACCATTTCCTTTAGCCTGCGCGTGAACGTGCAAGCGCCCATCAAGCTGAAGCTTTGAAGTACCTAACACCTCTGACATGTTTTATTCTGATACGTTTTTATAATGAAACAGCTTATTCTTTTTTCCACAATAACGCTGCTGTGGGTAACGGCGGCTCGCGCCCAGCTCAACCCTACGCTGTACCATATAAAGGATTTGCCGCTGAACAGCCAGCTCAACCCCGCCTTTCAGCCCCGCAACGGAAGCGTGTACGTGGGGATTCCGCTGGTTCCTTTGCTCGCGCCAACTTCGGTAAGTGGAATGTTGTCGGGCGAGTACTTCACGCTGGGCAACGCCTACCTTAGCCCCGACTACAAGGCTATTGCGACGGGCGCAGGCGACTTCAGCGCGCTGACTTTCGACGGCGAATTTAACCTTATCAACTTTGGCTTCATGCTCAAGGATATGTACCTTTCCTTCGACAGCAAAATCAAGCTCAACATTGACGGCCGCATACCCAAAGACTTGGAAAGGCTAATGTGGTACGGCAACGGGCACGAAGAAACGCTTGGGGAAACCCTCAGCTTGGAGGGGCTGGGGGTATCCCTGCTCGGCTACGGCGAAATTTCGCTGGGAATTTCCAAAGAGGTAGCGAGGAACCTCCTTGTGGGCGCAAAGTTCAAGTACTTGCAGGGGCTTGCCAACGCGCAGGTCGGGTTTGGCAAGGGCACGGACTTCACAACCGACACAGGCAGCTACAAAATCTCCGTAGGGCTCAACCCCGATATTTTCCTCTCCGGCCTGCCCGTTACGGCGCCGCAGGGCAGCTTTCCGATGGACAGCCTGATTAGCGCGGGGCTTGGAAGCTACAAGTTTGATGCCGGCAACATGGGCGTGGCGTTTGACTTTGGCGGTAGCTGGGACTTGCCCTGGGTCAAAGGGCTCAACGTGTCCGCAAGCGTGCTCGACGTCGGGTTTATAAGTTGGAAAGGGCAGAAGGTAACGCAGCAAAAGCCGGGCAGCAATATTGAGTTTGAGGGAATATCTCTTGGCGGCGGCACGGATTTTACCTCCGGCCTGCTCGACTCCGTGAAGCAAAAAACCACCGTAACATCGGCCTCCGTCAGCGAGCGGCAGTGGCTTTCGCCCACCGTGTACGTTGGCGCAAGCTACGAGGTGGCAAAGTACCTCAACGCCGGGGCGCTGTTTGGCTACCGGTTTTTGCGGTACGAAAACTTGCCCATGTTTGCGCTGTCCGCCAATACGCAGGGATTTATGGTAAACGGCAGCGTCTCCTACAGCTACTACAACCGCAACAGCAACGTGGGCGTGGGGCTGCTCGTTGGCCGCAGGGTCGTGCAGTGGCATATCATTGCCGACAACCTTTTGGCGGCAAACTTCAAAACGGCTCAAAACGTTAACGTCCGCATGGGGCTTAACATTCTGCTGGGCAAGGGCAGGGCAAAGCGCAGCGAGCCGCTCGCCGAAGGCGACGCGCTTGACGCATCGCCGAACACAACCGCCGGATTTTCGCCGGAGCTGCAACCGGATATGCTCAGCATTGCGCCCGATACGGCGGCGGCCACGCCGCGCTACAGGCAAACCGTGCAGGACTCTGTGAAGAAAAGAGCCGCTGCTCCGGTGGCAAAAAAATCGGCAAAACCGGCAAAAAAAATGAGCCGGGAAGACTTGCTGAAGCGAGCCATGCAAGAGGAAATGGAAGCGGGCGAAACCGTAAAAAAGAAAAAAAAACCACCGGTCGTAGCGCCAAAGTCCGAAAAGAAAAAGCTGTTGGAAAGAGCCCTGCGGGAAGAAGCCGACGACAAGAACGTCAAGGTAAAGGGGAAAAATAAAAAATAAATAGCTACCTTTACATGAAAAATAGAATTATGCGCTTTCTGATACATATTTGCATTGTACTGTCATGTTGCACTCTTGCCGCCTGCTCCGACAACGAAGAAAAGTGGGAGCCGGAGATAGTAGTACCGTTGGCAACCCTTGAAGTAGATATTTCCCAATATTTCCCAATGGTTGAGTTCACCAGCCAGTTTTTTGACTACTTGCCTCCCAACGAGATGCAGCTGACACCGGATGTGAAAACATTGGCGCTGATACGGGCTATCCAGTCGCTGGATTCGCTGGATTTGGACAAGCCGAAGGAGGAAAGCGTGAGAGAAAAATTGCCGATACCCTTGCGTAGCGAAATGGATTTCTTCGAAACCGGCAGAAGCCAAAAAACACCTCAAGTGGTGTTGGGTATGCTGCTGAGCGCTTTTCAGGAGCAAGGCTACTACCACGCCATCAACCGCTTTGCCTGGGAGATAGTGGCCGAAGCGGTGCAGCACGACAGCACACTCAAGCCGGTGGCAGAGTCAATGCTTACCGGCTACTGCAACCACGTTGACACCTTTGTCGTAGTATCGGTCAATATCGGCGATTTTTCCGAAATTAACCAGGCACGGTGGATAAAATTGCAGTTTTTTATAGCCAGCCGGTTAAATTTAGAGGCAAAAATACAAGTGGACATACTTAGCGCCGACAGTACGGCGCTGGACAACTTTGAATATCGGATACCGATTCGCAACGAAACCGGCGAGAGCTTGCCGCCGCACAGCTACGAGGGCGACGAAGCAAAGAATACCGTACAGTCGCTTGGCCATGTTAGCTTCAGAGTGTCCTCCGATTCGCTGGGGTTGACTTTTGACAAGATAAAGGATTTGCACGAACGGAAAATACGCGCATCCATGGGGCTTATGATAAAAATGGCAATTAACGATAACGACGCCGGGAAATGAAGTTTAGCTGCCAAATAAAAAAAGGAGTTGCGCTCATGGCGTGGACGCTCGCTTTGTCGCCTCGCTACGGAGCGCAGGCGCAGCACAACGCTACCATGTTCTTCATGCGCGACCTGCCGGCTGTAAATATGCTCAACCCCGCTTTTCAGCCTGAGGCAGGAAGCATTTACGTCGGGATACCCCTGCTATCGTCCATATACCTTGACGGCGGCGTAACGCTCAAGGGAATGAACATGGGCGACATACTGAGCGGCTCGCTGCCGTTGACTTCGGCAGCCGCAAACCCCTCTCCCTACGAAGGCGCATACGCCAACGTTGACATTAACCTGCTCAACATCGGTATTCTGATGGACGATATATACCTTACGCTCGATATTACCGAAAAAACACGCGCTGAAATCGCGCTCCCGGGCGAGTTTGTCAAGCTGGCATGGCACGGGAATGCTCCCTACATAGGTAAAGTAATACCCCTTAGCGGGCTGGGAGGACGCGCCACCTCATACGCAGAAATTGCGCTCGGATTATCAAAGGATGTGGTGCGCGACAGAATCACCATAGGCGGCAAGATAAAGCGGCTGCTGGGGGTAACGTTTGCCGACGTCAGCATGGGGGCCGTCGCCTCCCTGCAAACCGACCACGACTGGAGCACTACTATGGTACTTGACCCGGAGTTTAACATTGCAGGTATTCCGGAAACCATGCCGAAAGATCTACGCACCTACAAATTTGCCGGCAAAGGCTGGGGCGTTGACCTGGGATTTGATATAAAAAACGAGCAATTTATAGCGTCGGGAAGCATTGTAAACGTGGGCGCTATCACCTGGAGTAACGTCAGACACGAAAAGGCGCAAAACGTCGTTGATATAGCGTTTCGCGGAGTGCCGCTTGGCGACAATTCCTACAATATTGTCGATACGCTGAAAGGGGCGATAGAAACAGCGCAGAACGAAATGGAAAGCAACTCCGAGCATGTCAACATCCGGCGCTGGACAGACCCTACCATAACCGTTGGCGTTGCATGCCCGCTGAACAAGCACCTCGCCGCCGGTGCGCTTGCGGGGATTACCATCGGGCAGTACAACAGCTACCCCCTGTTTGCGCTTTCGCTAAATACATGGCGGTACCCCATCAACGGAAGCCTTTCGTACAGCTACGGCCACAGCCACAACCTCGGCTTGGGGCTGCTCTTTGGGCGGCGCGAAGCGCAGCTGCACGTCATTTGCGACAATATACTTGCGGCAAACTACCAAACGGCGCAAAAAATCAACCTCAGGGTCGGGTTAAGCCTGCTGCTGGGTGCGCCAAGGGAACCCGGCAACAAAAAGAAAAGATGGTTGCAGCTCAACACTGCAAGCTCGCCGGAAAACACGTACAAAAACACGGAAAAACGGGGACCGCTCCACCTCCTGTCGCCCGCAACGGCGCAGCCCGTCAGCAAGCAGCCGCTCCACCCCCTGTCGCCCGCAACGGCGCAGCCCGTCAGCAAGCAGCCGCTCAACCCCCTTGAGAGTAATCCAAAGCCTGCGCCGGATAAAAAACCCTTGAACCCCTCCGGCGGAGGAAAGTAAGGCAAAAGCGAAAAATAAGCATTAACTATAAATTTTTATATACAAATGAAACCAACACTTCTCGTACTTGCTGCCGGCATGGGCAGCCGCTACGGCGGGCTTAAGCAGATGGACGCTGTAGGCCCCGCGGGCGAAACCATTATGGATTACTCCATCTTTGACGCTGCGCGCGCCGGATTTGGAAAAGTAGTTTTTGTTATTCGCAAAGATTTTGAGCAGGCGTTCCACGACGCGTTCTCCAACCGCTTTGGCGGCGCTATCGAGGTGGACTTTGTGCTGCAAGCCATCGACAAAACGCCGCAGGGGTGCTCCTACAACCCCGAACGCACCAAGCCCTGGGGCACAAACCACGCCGTGATGATGGGCGCAAGCGCTATTCGCGAGCCTTTTGCCGTTATCAACGCTGACGATTTCTACGGGAAAGAATCGTTTGAGGTTCTGGCAAAATTTTTGGGCGAGGTGGCCGACAAAAAAGACCTTTACGCCATGGTGGGCTACCACCTCAGCAACACCCTGTCCGAATCGGGGGCTGTGTCGCGCGGCATTTGCGAAAAAAGCGACGACGGATTTCTGCTCTCGGTCGTAGAGCGCACCCACATTGAGCGGCTGGGCGGAAAACCCGCCTACAAGGACGAAAAGGGAGCGCTCAACATGCTCAGCGACAACGCCCCAACGTCGATGAACATGTGGGGATTTACGCCGGAGTACTTTGAGTACTCGGAATCTTACTTTAAGGAGTTCCTTAAGGAAAACGGCCAAAACATCAAGTCCGAATTTTTTATCCCCTACGTTATTGACAGGCTCATACGGAGCAAAAAGGCAAAGGTTAAGGTGCTGGACACGCCCGCCAAGTGGTTTGGCGTAACCTACGCCGAAGACAAGCCAACCGTTATCATGAAAATTAACGAGCTGGTGCACAAAGGCGTTTACCCCGAAAACTTGTGGAAGAGCCGGCCGGCCGGCGCGCCATGCAAATCTCATTCTTGATAAGGCACATTTAGCACACTTTTGACCGGAAATAATGGCAAAGCAAACCAACCCCACCTGCCGCATACAAATTTTGCTGGTGGAAAACAGCAAGAGCGCGGGCGAACTCCTTTACGATAACTTCAACAAGGTGAAAGGAACGCTCGAAAAAAGCAACTCGCTGAGCATTGAATTTGTAAAAGCGCTCTCGCAGGAGGCGGCGCTGGACTACATAGAATCCGGCGCAATGCCGTCCGGCAACGGCAAGCAGCTCAAAGCCGAGTACGGAGACGTGCAGGCTGTTGTCGTAAACTGGGAGGTGTGCCGCTCTATGGCTTTTGTGGAGAAAATTATTGCGCTGCGCTCAAACATTCACATCTTTATCATCACGTCGGAGCAAAATACCTACGACCTGTACAATCCCCATCTGGGAAATGTGCACTTTATTCAGAAAAAGGAGCTGGTGAACAACCACCAGCAGGAGCTGCAACGTATTCTCAACACCTTCAACGAGCGTCGGCGCACCCCATTCTGGACAGCCTACAAGGAGTACGTAGAGGAGGCAAACTATGCGTGGCACACGCCCGGGCACGCCGGGGGGCGCAGCTTCAAAAGCTCGCCCTACCTCTACGCATTCTACGAATTTTTTGGCGACAACGTATTCCTGGGCGACCTCTCCGCGTCGGTGGAGCACCTCGGCTCGCTGCTCGACTCCACCGGATACGTGGGGCTGGCGGAGGCAAAGGCGGCGAGAACGTTCAACGTGCGAAAAACCTTTTTTGTTACAAACGGGTCGTCAAACTCCAACAAAATCATCCTGCAAACGCTGCTGCGCGCGGGCGATAAGGCCATTGTTGACCGAAACTGCCACAAATCGGTGCACTACGGCTTCATACAGTCGCAGGCAACGCCCATTTACGTCAACAGCCAGTACTCCACGCGGTACGGTATCTTTGCGCCGCCCTCCATAAAGGATATTGAGGAGGGCATAAGAAAAAATCCCGACGTGAAGCTCGTGGCGCTCACCGGATGCACCTACGACGGTATTCTGATTCCCATCCGGCGCGTGGTGGAAATGGTAAAAAAGATAAATCAAACGAAGGGCACGCACATCAAGGTTTTTGTTGATGAGGCGTGGTTTGGATACGCTTCGTTTCACCCCTACTTCCAAGAGTACTCGGCAATTTGCTCGGGCGCGGACTACGTAACGCACAGCGCGCACAAGGTGCTCTCGGCCTTCAGCCAAAGCTCCTACATCCACGTGAACGACGCCGATTTTGACGAAGACTACTTCCGCGAAATATTTCACCTCTACACCTCCACCTCGCCGCAGTACCAGATTATCGCCTCGCTCGGGGTGTGCTCCATGCAGATGGAAATTGAAGGATTCAAGCTGCTGGGAAAGGCGCTGGAGCAGGCGCAACGGTTCCGCGACGCTGTGCGCAGGAGGCTCGCCAAGATAAAGGTGGTGGAGTTTAGCGATTTTCAGCGCGAATTTAAGCACCTCAAAACCTACGGCTACGGCAACGACCCGCTAAAGGTGCTGCTCGACGTATCGGCGCTGGACTGCGAAATGAAGACAATACAAACCTACCTTCAGGAAAAAGGATTTGAGGTGGAGAAAACAACGCCGGAGGGAACTATCCTTTTCCTCTTCACCATTGGAACGTCAACGGCTAAGGAGGGCGAGCTGTTCTTTGCCCTGAGCGAGCTGGAGCGCGAGGCAATACGCTTTGACAAGAAAGCCCGGCGCGGCGTTGTCGGCGTAAAAATCCCCGACGTGCAGACGGCGGGGCTTTCCTACTTTTTTGAGCCGCGCGAGCAGGTCAAAATCGAAAGCGCGTGCGGGCGCATATCATCCTTCTTCATAACCCCCTATCCGCCCGGAGTGCCGGTGCTAATACCAGGCCAAACCATAACGCAGGAGCACATCGACTACATTGAGCAGCAGATGAAAGACAACCGCACCATTCACGGCTGCGACGACAGGATGGTTTACGTGGCAAAGTAGAGGCGGCCTTACCGCCCTACAAAGTCGAGCCGCATGGGGCTAAACGTGTCTATCAGCACGCCGGCTTCGAGGCAGAAAACGCCGTGCGGAACGTTGGGCTCAACAAAAAAGCCATCGCCGCCGCTCAGCGTCTTTTTTTCTTCGCCAACCTGCACCTCAAACTTGCCGCTCGCCACGTAGCTGGCTTGCGCGTGCGGGTGCTCGTGCCGTGCGCCAACGGCTCCCTTCTGAAATTCTACCTGTACCAGCATTAGCTGCTCGCCGTAGCCCATCACCTGACGGCGAACGCCGTCGCCCGCAGGCTCCCACGCCGCGTGTTCGCCCAAAATGAATGTATTGCTTTTGTTTTCCATAATAAAAAAGAATTAGCTGTGAGTTTACGGCAGCAAATGTAGCAAAATTTGGGCTATAGCTTGCGGTTTTTTTTACGATTTATCCGCGCACTCCGCCCGAGCTGTGATTTGCAGGATTTTCCGCATTGCGTATTTTTGTTGCTCAAAATCCTTGCCGTTGCAGGATTTGACCGCTGTGGCGCACCGATTTTTTGAGCCACGTTAGCAGGAGTTCGTCTCGCTCGTCGCTGTCCAGCTGCCACGCCACGCCTTGCTGCCGCAGCTTTTGCGCGAGCTGCCGCAGCACAACGGCGGCGCATACCGACAGGTTGAGGCTCTCGACAAAGCCGTACATGGGCACGGTTATAAATTCGTCGGCTGCGCTCATTGCCGCGTCGGAAAGCCCCGTGTACTCTGCGCCAAACATCAGCGCTACTTTACCCTTTTTCAGGTCGAGCTCGTCGAGCGGCGTGCAGCCCTTGCGGGGCGTGGTAGCCGCCAGCCGGTAGCCGCTTTTGCGCAGCCGCTCCGCCGCCGCCTGCACGGGCTGCTCGTGCCGACGGCCGTACTTGTGCAGGGTGAGCCACTTGTCGCTGCCCATTGTAATGTCGCGGTACGGCGTAAATTGGTTGCGCTGCTCCACAATGTGCACGTCCTGCACGCCGAAGGCGTCGCAGGAGCGCAGCGCAGCGCTTGCGTTTTGCGGCTGGAAAACGTCCTCAAGGCATATCGTAACGTAGCGCGTGCGGTCGGCCAGCACGCGCTGTAGCTGCTCCACGCGGGCTTCGGTGGCGCACGCCGCAAGAATGGATATGGCTTGACGGGTATTTGTCATTACGTTAGCGTATAAAACAAAAAGGGGAAATCAGAAGATTCCCCCTTTTTGTTTTGGCAAAAGGTCATTAACCTTTGCTTTCTTAGAAAGCGAGACTTCCACCGGCTTTGAACTTGGCAACTTTTTTTGCCTTAATCTTGATAGGCTCGCCAGTGCGGGGATTACGACCCGTACGAGCGCTACGTTGCGAAACGCTGAAAGTTCCAAAGCCAACAAGAGCAATCTTGTCGCCTTTCTTGAGAGATTTTGCAACAACCTCAGTGAAAGCATCCAATGCACGCTTTGCATCGGCTTTTGTTAATCCTGCTTTGCCTGCAATAGCATCAACCAATTGAGCTTTGTTCATGATACTTGTTTTTAGAAATTTAAAAAATGTGATAAAATCGCGTACAAAAAACGCTCACAAAAATACGTGTATTTGCTTGAACTTCCAAATTTTTTCGCCTTTTTTTTCGAGTACTTTCGTCATTCTTAGGTCGTTTCGGCCATGAATGAGTTGCAATAAGTTCATATTCAGCCAATTAGTTTTGCGCTTACAATCAAGAAATTATTAACAAGTCTCCGGATTGTCTGTTGATATTGTTAGCGTTGGCTGTTTTTGGAGCTGCGCGCGCCTCAATTTCCCGTCCCGAAGCACGTTGCGCCACTCGCTACAGCTACGTCTTTTGCCCTGCTTTCCGGGGTTACCTTTAGCATCTCTATTTTCCCCTTCTTCAGCGTGGCCTCTACCGTTGTGCCGTAAGGCGCGCGGAGCTTGAAGTGTACATCCCAGCGTTGAGGTCACGCGGGGAACAGGTAAATTTTTTCGCCCACAGCTTGCAGCAGCATTTCCTGCAGGCCAATCATTCCCGCTCCTCCCCAGTTGTGGTCGGGCGTCCAGTCAAACCCCGGACCCCAGAAGGAGGGAAAGCGGCGCTCGGCGTTGCCCAGTTTTTTGAGGCACAGGGCGGCGGCCTCGTCGGTAAGCCCGAGCCTTGCGGCAAAAATGTTGTCCTGCTTCCACCCCACGTGGCTGCGGAACTTCAGCGCATCGGGGTCGTACCGGTAGGTGTTGACGGCAACGTTCAGGTCGGGCAGCCCAACGCCGTAAATTCCCCAGGGAAACACGGGGTAGAGCTGCGGCGTTTCGGTGTTGCTGACGCGCTCCCACAGCTTTGCCGGAGCGATAACGGCGTGCCCGTCAACTTCGCGGAGGGTGATGGGGGGAAGGACGCTTAGCATTGCGCTCCACTCCGCCTTTTTTTGCGGCGACAGCAGGTTGTCGGGCAGGGCGGTAAGCCCTTTCAGGACTGTTTGCAGCGCGGCAATGGTGCTGGTGGCGTTGTACGCCATTTTGTAAGTTTCGCAGGCCGAGCCCGGATACAAAATCAGCCGGTTGTTTTCGTCCAGCGCTTTTCGCCCGCGCTGCCGGGCAAGGTAGCGGTAGTGCTCGTCGAAAAAGCGGAGACAGCTTTCAATGAGCGGCACGTAGGCAGAAATGTCTTTACCGGCGTACCGGTGCAGCTCCAGCATCATAAAGCAAAATTCGAGCGCAGTATCCCATTCGTACTCAAGCCATGCGTTGTACTCAACGCCCTTGTCAAAAAAATCGGGTCTCTTCCAGCCGTACTCGCTACAGTTTGGGAGCCCAAAATTTTCGATTTGCTCGGCGAAACATGCTCCGCCATGCCTCCAGTACACCTTGCTGCGCAATTCGGCGTTAGGCAGCAAATTCAGGTAGAAATCGAGCTGCGGCTTCATTGCGTCAAAATCGCCGCTGCGCAGCATGGGGAAGTAAACGAGCCGCTGGTTTTGCGCCGTGAACGTGCCGCCTCCCCACGCGCGGTGGTCGGGGGTGAAGCTTTGCAGCGAATCGACGTAGCAAGGGTCGTAGGTGAAAAGTCCGCCGTTGAACTTGGTGGGGTATTTTCCAAAAGCGTTGCAGCCCAGCTGGTAGCGAAACAGCTGGTAGTTGCGTCCGGCTTGCCACTGCGGTGTTGCGGCGCTGTCGGGGGAAATGAAAATGTAGCTGCGCTCCCAAAAATTTTCCCACCAGCGGCAAGACGCTTTTTGCGCCGTTTTTTCCTGCGCTTTTGCCTCCTGCAAGAGGCTGTCCAGGCCATTTTTCCAGCTTTCCGTCGTTGGGGTTTGCGCCGTGTGCAAGGCAAGCTCTACCCTGTGCTGCCGACTTGGGGAGAGGCTTTGCAGCGAATACCCCCGAAATTCCGTGCCGGCGTACTGCCCGCTGTAAGCTCCGGCGGCGGCCATTTTTTTGCCCTGCATAACGCCGCCAAAGGTGAGGTTGGATATCGGGTCAAGCATTAAATGCCGGACAGCGTCCATGCCCTGCTGGTGCACGGTTACGTCAAAAATGTTGGGAACGTCGGCGCGGTTGCGGTGAAAGAACAGCACCCCGTTTTTGGTAAAGGCAACGCTGTCTTTGTACAACTTTACCGTGCCCTGCGGCGCCCATTTGTACGAGTTGGCGTTGTTGGCTTTGCCCGTAAGTAAGCGGTCTTTGTGCCGCCACGTTTCGTAGCTGGCTGTAACCGTCATGGGTTTGCTGCTCGATACGTCAACGTGCGCCACCGGGCGGAAAACGTCAACCCAAAGCGTTACCTCTGCCGCGATATTTTTGTTGCTTCCGGTGATTTTTACGTAGCCATCCTGCAACATTAATTCTTGCCGGAATGTTCCGTTTTCAAAGGGGTTGGGCGCGAAGTTCAGCCTCACCCGCCCCAGCTTGAGAAAAGCGTTGTTTTCGTCGAATGTGCCGCTGCGCGAAATGTAGAAGAGTATTTCGTTGTTTTCCGTCCAGACGTTAAGCCCTACGTCGCCTCCTCCGCAGGGCATCGACTCCGAAGAGTTTTTGCTCTGCGTGAGCCACGCTACGTTGTAGCGCTGCAAGACGTCTCCTGCGCGTGCGCTACCGCCGGCGAGGCATATCAGCGTGGCGAGGCGCAGAATTTTTTTGGCGCCCATTAGAGCTCTACTTCCGCCGCGCCGCTCACGTTTGCCCTTATTATGCCCCGCTTGCTGCCGCGAATAAAGTTGAGGATTACGTCGCGCTCAGCGCCGGCGGGCAGCTTGTCTATTTCCTCGCACGCCTGCGTAACGTTGAGCTTGCTTTGGTACAGAATACGGTATATGTCGTGTATTTTTTCCACCTGCTCTGCCGTGTAGCCCCGTCGACGCAGCCCGATTACGTTTACCCCGCCGTACGCCAGCGGTTCGTGGCCGGCGAGCACGTATGGCGGCACGTCCTTGCCGATTTTTGCGCCGCCCGAAATCATGGCGTGCTCTCCAATGTGCACAAACTGGTGCGCCAGCGCTCCGCCGCCGATAATTGCCCAGTCGCCAACCTCCAGCTCGCCCGCCAAGCCTGTGTACCCCGCCAGTATAACGTTGCTGCCCACGCAGCAATCGTGCGCTATGTGCACGTACGACATGACGAGGGTGTTGCTGCCCACTACGGTTCGCAGCTTGCCGCTTGCCGCCGTGCCGCGATTTACGGTTACGAACTCGCGGATGGTGGTGTTGTCGCCTATTTCGGCGGTGGAAAACTCACCGTTGAACTTCAAGTCCTGCGGCTCGCCGGCAATCACGGCGCCCGGGTATATCTTGCAATTTTTACCTATGCGCGTGCCGTTCATCAGCACGGCGTTTGCGCCTACCCATGTGCCGTCGCCCACCACCACATCCTTGTGGATAGTTGCAAAAGGCTCCACTACTACGTTTTTACCTATCTTGGCTTCGGGGTGAATATTATTCATAGCTATGATTTTTTTGGAGTAAAAATTTCTATAATCGAAAAAAATAAAAAATGTTGTCGGCGGCGCTACCTGTTTTTGGTTATTTGCGCCAGCAGGTCGCTTTCGGTTACGAGGACATTGCCGACAAACGCCTGCGCCTGCATGTGCACCAGCCCGCGCCGGATAGGATCTACGAGCTTCAGGCAAAACACGAGCGTATCGCCGGGCACTACCATTTTTTTGAACCTCACGCTGTCGATTTTCAAAAAGTAGGTGCTGTAGCGCTCCGGGTCGGGCACGGTGCTGAGCGCCAGAATCCCGCCGCACTGCGCCATAGCCTCCACAATGAGCACGCCGGGCATCACCGGCTCGTCGGGGAAGTGCCCGGTAAAGAACGGCTCGTTTATCGTTACGTTTTTCACGCCCACCACCGATTCGGCGTCCATGCGGATAATTTTATCCACCAGCAGGAAGGGCGGGCGGTGCGGCAGCACTTTTTTTATTTGGTTAATGTCGAACAGCGGCGGCTCGTTGGGGTCGTATCCGGGCGCAATGGGCTTGCTACTTTGCTTTTTGATGATTTTGCGAAGCTCTTTGGCAAACTCCGTGTTGGCTTGGTGTCCGGGGCGGGTTGCAATAATTTTTCCTTTGATGGGAACGCCCACCAGCATGAGGTCGCCGGTCAGGTCGAGCAGCTTGTGCCGCGCCGGCTCGTTGGCAAACCGCAGCTCAAGGTTGTTGAGGTAGCCTTCGGGCAGCCGCGCTATGCTGGGCTTGTTGAACAGGTGCGCCACGCGGTCAACGTCGCTTTGCGTAACCTCCTGCTCCACTATCACAATGGCGTTGTCTGCGTCGCCGCCTTTTATCAGGTTGTTTTTGCGCAAAAATTCGAGCTCGTGAAAGAATACAAACGTGCGGCACGGCGCAATTTGCGCAGGGATTTCGTCAACCGACTTGACCTCTGCGTACTGGCACCCCAGCACTTTGGAGCTGTAGTCGATGTTGACGTTAACGCTGAAGTGGTCGTCGGGGTAGAGCGCTATTTCCGTGTTCTTTGCTTCGTTGCGCAGCACAATTTTTTTCCTCACCTCAAAGTACGTGCGCTTTTCCGGCTGCTCCTCCACAAAATCTTTCATGACCGACACGTACTCCAGCGCGCTGCCGTCCATGATGGGGGCTTCGGGCGCGTTAATGCGTATCAGCGCGTTGTCGATACCCAAGCCAAAGAGCGCCGCCATGATATGCTCAATGGTGCTTACCTTTACGCCGTTGTGGTCGATTGTGGTGCCCCGCGAGGTGTCGGTAACGTAGTCGGCAACGGCGTTTATCACGGGCATGTTTTCCAAATCGACCCGCTGAAACTTCACGCCGTGGTTGGCGGCTGCCGGACAAACGGTCATTTCCACAAGTAAACCTGTGTGTAGGCCTTTTCCGCTAAAGGTAACTTCTTTACTTATAGTGCGTTGATTAATTTGCATATAGTTAAATTAGCATAAAACGAGTACAAAGGTAGTAAAAAACTTTTAAATTACCAAATGGATTTTAGTAATACATTGATATACAGCTGATTATAGCTGGCTGCTTCTAACTTTTCCTGCGCTACTTGCCTTGCGGCTTACTTGGCGTTGCCTTTGAGGGCGCGAATTTCCTGCTCCAGCTGAAATACTTTTTTCTGCAAGTCCGGTAGATTTTTAAATACCACGTGGCTTCTGCGGTATGCGCCTACCGGTATGTTGGGGAATCCCATGTGCGTTTCGCCGTCCTTAATGTTGCTGGACACGCCGGCTTTTGCCGTAAGCGACACGTTGTTGCCTATGGTTAGGTGGCCTATCACGCCCGACTGCCCGCCAAACATGCAGCCTTCGCCGATTTTGGTTGAGCCGGCAATGCCCGTGAGCGCTGCCATCACGGTGTTTTTTCCGACCTCCACGTTGTGGGCTATGTGCACCAGATTGTCCAGCTTTACCCCGCGATGAATAGTGGTGGAACCCATAGTGGCGCGGTCTATGCAGGTGTTTGCGCCTATTTCCACGTCGTCCTCCAGCGTTACATTGCCTATTTGGGGGATTTTTTTGTAGTTTTTGTTTTCGTCGGGGGCAAAGCCAAAGCCGTCGGAGCCAATCACCGCGCCCGCGTGCAGTATGCAGCCGCTCCCCACGTGGCAGCCGGCGTAGATGGTAACGCCCGGGTACAAAATGCAGTTGTCGCCAACGGTGGCGTTGTTGCCGATGTACACGTGCGGAAAAATCTTTACGTTGTTGCCTACCTTTGCGCCTTTGCTGATGTAGGAAAACGCGCCAATGTAGCAGCCTTTGCCTACCTTTGCCCGCCACGAAACGCGCGAGGGGTACTCGCGGCCGCTTTGCCGCACCGCGTTCAGCGTGGCGTAAATGTCCAGCAGCGTGGCTATGCCGCGGTACGCATCGTCAACCCACACAATGGTGCAGGAGGAGGGCGCTTGCTGCCGCAGCGTGAATGATTTGTTGACTATGGCAATGCCCGCGCCGGTTTTGTAGAGGTACTCCTCGTACTTGGGGTTTGCCAAAAAGCAAAGCGTATCCTGCGTTGCCTGCTCTATGCGGGCAAATCCCGACACTTTTACGTCGGGGTTGCCTTCTACTTCGCCGTTCAAATACGTGGCGATTTCGCGTGCTGATAATTCCATGTTTTTAGAATGTTAAAAGTTTAGAGTGTTAGGAACTTAGAATGGCAGGGCTTCGGAATTGACAAATGAAAAACATGTAAATTATGGAAATCCTGCAATTCTGTAAATCAAATCGAACCAAATTGAACCAAATCAAAGCTATGCGCCAGCCTGCTCTTTGCGCCTAATTTCCTTCGGGTAGCACAAAAAATGCTTCGTTGTTTCCTGCCGAAACGCCGTAGCGTTAAGTATATCCGACGCTTCGTAAATATCGCGCAGCTCGCCGTTGCTCTGCAAAAGCTTTATGGGGTCTCCCGCAGGGCTGTACGCGCGGTTGCTGAGCACGTTTGCCTGCGTAAAATACGCCGCCTCGTCAACGCTCAAGCCCAGCAAGCGTGCGGTTTGCCGTTGCAGCTCTTCAATCCGGTCGCGCTCAAACGGCTCGCGCCGTATCTCTACCTTGGGCAGCCTGCGCTCCGTGAGCATCCGGCAGAGCGCGCTTAGCGTCCGGTCGGGGTGGTTGCGCCACTGCTTCACGGCGCAGTCGATATCGCTGTCGGCGAGCCGGACAAAGCTGCGCAGCGCCCGGCTGTCGTCCATGCCGTCCGCGCTCAAGTCCTGCGTCAAAAAAAATTGCAGCGCCTCGTCGGCTGCGGTCAGCGTCCCCCGCCGCGCTAAGGCTTTGGCGCGGGCAAAAATGTTTACCAGAAGCTGCTCGGCGGCAATCACCGTTTTGTGCAAATATACTTGCCAGTACATGAGGCTTCGGGCAATCAAAAATTTTTCGATAGAGTGTATTCCCTTTGCCTCCACCACCAGCTCGTCGTTCACCACCTCCAGCATTTTGATGATGCGCTCCATGCCGATAGCGCCTTCGGCTACGCCCGAAAAGTAGCTGTCGCGGCACAGATAGTCGAGCCTGTCCACGTCGAGCTGGCTCGATACCAGCTGGTGCAAAAAATTTTTGGGGTAGCGGTTGTCAAAAATAGCCAGCGTGAGCGCGAGGCGTCCGCCCATTTCGCGGTTAAGCTCGCGCATCATGGCGGCGGAAATATCCTCGTGCGCCACCTTGCCCACAATGCTGAACTCCAGCGCGTGGCTAAAGGGGCCGTGCCCTATGTCGTGCAGCAGCATGGCGCACTCGGCAGCTTCGGCTTCGTCGCGGCTAACGTCGTGCCCCTTGTAGCGCAGCGACTCCACCGCCTGACCCATGAGGTGCATGGCGCCCAGCGCGTGCTGAAAGCGCGTATGGCACGCGCCCGGGTACACCAAGTGCGTTAGCCCGAGCTGCTTTACGCTGCGCAGACGCTGAAAGTAGGGATGCTCAATAACCTCGTACGCCAGCGGGCTGCGAATACTGATGAACCCATGAACAGGGTCGTTGACTATTTTTTGCTTCTTCATCTGCAAAGAAAGTACAAAGATAGGAAAATTAACGTATTCAGATACATTGTGCCTCCTAAAATATTACTTTTAGCCCCCAGAAAATGGCGCGGTAATTCAACTATTTTTTGTAGCTTTGTAAAAATAAGGAGCATAAAGTCGTGGCGGCAACAGCCGTAGCGCAAAAAAATTCTCCCCCGACCCGCGCAGGCGCTGCGGACGTTCCGCATTTTACGCGAACCGCTACAGCGCCGGCAACAAAAAATGACGTTGGTAAAACTAAACATGAAAAAAATTATCCCCCTGCTGTTACTGCTGCTGCTCCCCATTGGCGTTCGCGCGCAGATGGGAGCCGAAAACCCCGATTTTGGCGATACCACCGGATATTGGGCTCCCTTTGCCTCCGACACCACCCACTTTACGCCCCTCAGCCGGCGGCAGGATACCATTTTTGTTTTCTTCAACCGGCACGGGAGGCTCACCGCCGCGCAGCCGCAGGGGAGACCCGCACGCTTTACGTGGCAGGCGCTGGACACGGCGTCGCTGACGTTCCGCACCATTTGGGTGGATACGGTTGAAATTGAAAAGGCAGAAGCGGATTTTTTTACCCCAACGGAGCGCGATAGTAGCAAGTGCGACAGCTTTCCCCGCCAAACTACCTCCGCCAGCCGCCGCCGCAGCACCTCCGCCCTGCCCGACAGCGTTGGCTTTGGCTGCTACCGCGTCGTTACCGACACGCTGCAAACGCTGTACGACACGGTGCGCTGCGATTCGCTGTACACGGTTTACAAAACGGACGACGGCAGAGACAGCGCGGCGTACGTCAAAGGGAGCGTGCTCGTGCCGAAGGATACGCTGGTTGTTGCCGCCGATACCTTCATTGCGTGGGTTTTTATCGATACCTTTCGCATTGACAGCATTACCCAGGAAGGGCCTGACTGCAACGAGCTCAAGCTGCAAGCCATTTTTTACCCCGCAAGCGAAGGGTACCACCATTACGCCTACATCGACCTGTGGCGCACGCCGCGCAGGGACGAGCGGCAATACCCCGCCTGCAACGATTGCTACATCAAAAAAGTAACGTGGACAACCACCCCCGACGATATACACAAAGGCGCTGCCGTAAACGCTGACGACACATGGAAGAGCACTTTTATTGCCTATATCCCCACGCCATTTTACGACGCCAAGTACAAAGTGGTGGTCGAAAACTACTTTGGCGCGACGGATACGCTCGAAACCGGCGTTATAGAAGCCAAATCGATCTACGCGCAAATGAAGCTGTACACAGAGAAATCGGACAAGAACGGCGTGACGGAACGGAAGGAAAAAGAGAACGTCAAAGAGCCGGAAATGTCGCCTGTGAACGTGTACCTGCAAAACGCCTCCATCAACGCAAAGGACGGCGCCACGTTCACGTGGGAATTTTTTGCCAACCTGTACGAGCAGGAGGATACCTCCGTGCTGCCGCCGCGCTTCTGGAGCGTTGTTACCGACGATTCTGCCGAGACCGTATCCCCGCCGGAGCCGTACAAGCCGGGTCGCTACTCCATGACGCTGTTGGCGAGCAACCGGCATGGCTGCACCGACAGCGACACCATTACGCTGGAGGTGGAGGAATTTCTCATTGAGCCCGACGCCATTCCCCTACTGTTCACGCCCAACGGCGACGGCAAAAACGACGCTTACCAGCTCAAAGACCCCGAAACCAAAGTACACTCGGTGGAGGCGATAGAGGTCAGCATCCTCAACCGGTACGGGCAGCTCGTGTTCCACAGCCGCAGCATCCTCTTCTCCTGGGACGGCAAGCTGCGCGGAACCAACACCCTCGCCCCCGACGGCGTTTACTTCTACGTCATCAAGGCGCAAGGGTACAGCAAGCAGCGGAAAAAAGTAAAGCAAACGCTCAAGGGAAATATCCACCTGTTCAACGGGAAGTGATATGGGAATTGCAACTCTGACGATTGTCAGCTCACGTTACGCAGGCTGCGAAATCTTAATCAATTATTTTTCTGTCCGCGAGCTGTACATGGCGCGGTACGATTTTGCAATGCTCAGTGTTTTTCTTTGCCCGCTTGCGGCTATCAATTTTGAAGCTCGGCGCTGTCTTGGCTCACCACGTCGTCCACAAACGTAGTTGTGTCGGGCAGCTCGTTGCGCCAGGGGTTGAAGAGGAAGAGCATGCTGTCTTGCTGCATTACCGTTGTGCTGAGGGCTTGGCTAAAGCTGATGAGGCGCGTGTTTTTGTAGTAGTGGCGCAAAATATTTTCGCACGTCATCCCCTTTTCCGCCATTTGCATGGCGCCCTCCTGACACAGGCCCACGCCGTGCCCGTAGCCTTTTCCGGTTAGCAACGCTTCGCCGCCGGCTATCCTTACGTCAAAAAAGGTGGAGCGCAGGCCAAAGCGGTGGCGTACCTTTGTGAGCTCTACCTTTTTTCCGTTCACCTCGTAGTACTTCTTGCGCAGGGGTTGCTCAAACTCGAGCTGCCTGGGGTTTTTGACGCGAATACCGTTTTTGCTCATGTAGTCGCGCCATTCGCTCAGCGCTATGCGCTTTTGCCACCGCGCCCCCACCTGATACTTGCAGTGTTCGTCCCTTATGGAGCGCAGGTAGGGCAGCTTTTCCCGCCACACATTTTCGGAGTGGCAGGTTTGCCCGCCGCAGTTGGCGTGGAACGAAGGCGTTATGGGGCGTTTTTCCCTGTCAATCACAATCGTTCCTTCGGTTTCGCCCACTGCGGCGCGAATGCGGCGGCAGCGCGTGAGCAAGCCTTTGTACGCCTGACAGTGTACGCCGTCGCAGAGGTTAAACCCGTCCTTGCCGTGCCGGTTGAAGTGCGCGTAGAGGTAGGTGCGGGAGAGGATGGCCTGCGTTTTGAAAAATTCGGGCTTCGCCGTGCAGCCCGTTTCGGCTTCCACCACGCCGCTCAGGTAAAAATGCTCGTCGAGCTGGTTGATGATGAGCAGGCCGCTACCGTCCCTTGCGCTGCGAACAAAGGCGTGCTGGGCGTAGCTGCGCATGGGCAGCGGGGGGTTGTGGCAGAGGATTGAAAAAGTTCCTTCGTCGCCCATGCCTACCACCTTTACGGAGGCAAACGTGCCCGTGTTTTCTCCGGAAATGCGCAGCCGCACGCCGCCGCTATTGCTCAACAGCTGCATGGAGGCGCCTTTGTCGATGGCCGCAATCAGCAGCGTGTCGTCCACAATGACGGCGTAGCTGCCGCTCTGCACCGCAAGCGTTGCCGATTTGACCGGTACGTCAAAAAACAAGCCGACGCTTACCTTTTGAGCGCAAAGCGAAAAGGTAAGAAAGTACGCCGCCAGCCCGCAGCAAAGCCGCCTATAGCTTTCAATTTTCAATTTTTAATGACGTTGTTGCAACGACTAAGAAAAGGCTGATTGGCGTACCCTTGCAGCGTGGAAGCTTAAAAAAAGCGGCAACGCGAGCGCACCGTCAGCAAACCTGCGCAAAGATAAGTATAAAATTTGTAACCGGAAATCCATACCGTTCAAATTTGCGCGCGCGCAGGGTCAACCGAAGATGGTTTTTTCCTTACTTTAAAGCTGCATTTGTTAGCTGAAGCTACAGTGCGGCGAGTGTTTCAGGCGGCGCTACGACGTGCTTTGTCGTAGCCCTGTTGTATCTTTGCAAAAAATAAACCCTCCGCAACGGGAAACTTTGCCGCCATAAATTTTGAAGCTGCCGGCGGAACCCGCTCGAGCGTTTGCAGCGTCCACCTTTTCTACGGGTATTATTGTCCTGCGGGCAATTGAGGCAGCTC
>JAITAP010000233.1 GCA_031284065.1 Prevotellaceae bacterium | reverse complement strand
TGTTATTTTTTTTGAAGTTAATCCTCTTTTTCTTGTATAATCCCTATCGTTCACATTTTATACTATCACAATAACGCCCTATATCCTAAATATATTGTGCAGACGGTAAAAAAAATTTGACTAATTATACAAATTGTATTCCATCCCCCACCCTCCCGTAGAGACGCACGGCGTGCGTCTCTACGCGCATCGCGTCCCGCCGCGCATCGCACCGCGCGCATCGCGCTCCGTACATCGCGCATCGCTCCGCCACCCCCTGCCGTCATTCCGACCGGAGCGCACGAGGCACGAGTGCGCGTAGCGGAGGAACCTCCCGCCATTTTTGCCGTATGACGGTAGCAAGGATGGGTGGTAAGGTGGGAGATTCCTCGCTACGCTCGGAATGACGGCGGTGAAGGATGGGAGTTGGGTCAGGTTGGAGTTGGGGTTGGGGTTGACCTACCGGCGTAGAAACGCACGGCGTGCGTCTCTACGGGAGGGAAAGGTGGCGCAAGCGATGCTGCGCTCGGAATGACGGGCAAGGGGGAGAGGCGACCTGCGGGGCGACAAGCAAGCCGGATTAGGGACGCTTCACTTTTTTCGCTTCATTTCTTCGTCCAAAATCTTTTCGAGGACTTCTATGCTCATGCGCTTGGCAATGATTTTTTTATTCTTGTCCAGCAAGAAAACGGTAGGCGTGCTACGAATGTCGTAGAGCGTGCGGAAGTTGGAGCCAATAGAAAATGTTGTCGGCTTGCCGCTGTTGTCGGTGGTTTCCACGCCATCCCACGCATAAATCCAGTCGTAAGGGTGGTCGGCAATGTAGGCGTCCCACTCGGGACGCTTGTACTGCGTATATACGGTGAACACCACAAGCCCCTTGTCGCGGTACTTCTGATACAAGTCCCACAGGAGCGGAAGCTCCTTTTTGCAGTGCCCGCAGGAAGGCTCCCAAAAGCACAGAATGGTAAGCTCCGCAGGGGTTTTGAGCAGCGATGCGTAGGCGTTTTCGTGCGTTGGCAGCAGCAGCTCCGGCGCAGTGTTTCCAATCAGGCTGTGGCGCATCTTGTCCATGCGCTCCTTTATGTCCGACCGGTACTTGTCCGTTGCCCACATTGCCAAGCCGGACAGGTAGTACTTATCGGCAAGGTGCACCACCACCGCGTCATGCCCCATGTACTCCGACTTCTGGTAGTACTGAAACAAATGCTCGGTAACGTACTGGAACATTTCATCGTCGGCGCGCGAACGCTCAATGAGCGTATCGGCGTACTTTATAATAATATCGGAGGAGGGCAAGATTACTTTTTGGAAAAAGAGGTCGATGTTGGCGGCAAAGAACGGCGTGCGGATAAGCCCGTTGTCGGCAAGGTTGAAGTTGTCAAAGTAGTGGTCGCGGCGGTATTCGTAGGCGCGTAGCTGCCTTACGGAATCTTTGTTCGCAACGGTTTCGGGAATATCAAACTCCGGCGCCTCTACCGTCAGCATGGCGCGGAGCAACGTCCCCAGAAAGTTGTTCGCGTTCTTTGCCGCAAGCGTTTTTATGCAGCTGTCAATGCTGTGCTCAATATCCTCCAGCTGCTTCTGGTAGATTGCCACAGAATCCTTTTTCCCTTCCTCATTCCTTTTTTTCTGCTGCTTAATGCCCTCCGCCCGGCGCTGTACGTTGCGCATGTATTGCTGATAGTCGTAGAATTGTTGATTTTCGGGGGTATCCTTGAACTTTAGGCTGCCAAAAAGGTCTGAATACTTTGTGCTCACGGAGAACTTCTGGTTGTTGGTCATCAGCAGCTCAAAGTAATTTTTGTCGGGCGTAGCCACAAAGTACACCCCCCTTTTAAGCGTTTTATTTTTGCTGAAAATGGCGTTGCCTTCTTTGTCCAGCGTGGCGGTATCCACCACGTAGTTTTTATCCTCGCTGCGGTAGCCTAAGTAAATGCTGGAATCGCGCAAGCCGTCTATCTTTACGCGAACTTCATACGGCTGCGCCTGCGCAGCCACAAAGAAAAGCAGGGTAACCGGTAAAAGAAAAAATAACCTTAGCATAACTTTTTATTTTATTTCGTTGTCTATCAAGTAATTTATTAGGATAATTAATTATTTTTGTTGTCAAGCGGCGGCAAGCCTGCGGGCATTGCCTAATTTCCCTATATGCTTGCGGTTGCGCTTTGCCGTAATGCGCCTGCATTTTTCAGAAGCGGTTCGGCTATGCTGCATACTGTAGCAATAGGTTGGCTATCAATCGTTTTTCTCAAATTCAATACGGTATTAATCGCTATACGCTGACGGGCGACAAGCATGCCTTGCTGTCTTTCAATTCTTCGCGATTTAACGCGCTGGCAACTAATTGATTGCGGAGAGAGAGGGATTCGAACCCCCGGAGCCTTGCAGCTCAACAGTTTTCAAGACTGCCGCAATCGACCACTCTGCCATCTCTCCAAAAGAAGCGGGGCAAAAGTAGCATATTTTTTATTAACAGCCAAATATTAGCGGACAAAAATCCCTATCTTTGCAGCCTAAAAATCGTTTGAATTTTTTAAAATCTATCAACATTAATAAGCAACATGAATACAACAAAAATTACCGTTATTGGCGCCGGCAACGTTGGCGCTACCTGCGCACAGATTTGCGCCGAGCGCGAGCTGGCTAACGAGGTCATCCTGCTCGACATTAAAGAGGGCGTGTCCGAAGGCAAGGCGCTCGACTTGTGGCAAACCGCTCCCATCAACTACTACGATTCCCGCATAACGGGCGTTACCAACGACTACAGCCGCACCGCCAGCTCCGACGTTGTGGTTATCACCTCCGGGCTGCCCCGCAAGCCGGGCATGAGCCGCGACGACCTTATATCGGTCAACGCCGGCATCGTAAAGCAGGTAACCGAAAACGTGATTAAGTATTCCCCCAACGCCATCATCATTGTGGTCAGCAACCCGCTGGATGTGATGACCTACTGCGCTTACCTTACGGCAAAGGTCAAAGCGAGCAAGGTGCTGGGCATGGCCGGCGTGCTCGATACGGCTCGCTACCGCGCGTTCCTTGCGGAGGCGCTCAACTGCAACCCAAAGGATATTCAGGCCCTGCTGCTGGGCGGACACGGCGATACGATGGTGCCGCTTCCGCGCTACACCACCGTGTCGGGCATCCCCGTAACGCAGCTCATCGACAAGGATAAGCTCAACGCCATTATTGAGCGCACCAAAAACGGAGGCGGAGAGCTGGTGAAGCTCATGGGCACATCGGCATGGTACGCTCCCGGCTCGGCGGCCGCGCAAATGGTAGAGGCTATCCTCCGCGACCAAAAGCGCATCTTCCCCTGCTGCGTAAAGCTCAACGGCGAATACGGCGTAAAGGATATATTCCTTGGCGTGCCGGTGAAGCTGGGGCGCGAAGGCGTGGAGCAAATCATCGAAATTGAGCTCAACGAAACCGAGCGCAAAGATTTCGACGCCTCTGCCAAAGCGGTGAAGGAGGTGATGACCGTGTTTGACGGAATGAAGCTGGCCTAACTCGCGCCTGCCTCCTTATTTTTTTTGAGCCTGATATGGAGTAGAATACCACTCCGGCAAAGCGATAATTTGGATTTTTTTTGGTAGAATCTTGGATATTCAAAATAAAAACAATACCTTTGCACCCATATCGCGGAGTAGAGCAGTTGGTAGCTCGTCGGGCTCATAACCCGGAGGTCGCAGGTTCGAGTCCTGTCTCCGCAACCAGAAAGCCTTGTAAGTTGTTGATACTGCAAGGCTTTTTTAATTTTACAAAGGACAGAACATGGAAGAACTTCTGCAAAAAATCCGCGCCGCCTCGCGCACCCTCAGCCTGCTTGGAGATGCAGACGTCAACGCCGTGCTGCTTACGCTGGCGGACGAGGCGGTAAAGCAATCCGGCTTCATTTTGGCAGAAAATGCCAAAGACCTTGCCCGCATGGATAGCGACAACCCGCTATACGACCGGCTGCGGCTGTCTCCCGACCGCATTGTCGGCATTGCCGCCGACATTCGTAGCGTGGCGGCGCTCCCCTCGCCTCTGGAAAAAATTTTGTTGCAGGCCACGCGCCCCAACGGAATGAAGATTGTCAAAAAGAGCGTGCCCTTCGGCGTTGTTGGCGTTATCTACGAGGCTCGCCCAAACGTTACCTTTGACGTGTTTTCGCTTTGCCTCAAGAGCGGTAACGCCTGCGTGCTCAAGGGCGGCAGCGACGCGCAGCGCTCCAACAGCGCAATTATCTCCGTAATCCACGCAGCGCTCAAGAAGCATGGCGCAAGCGAGCTGGTAGCGCAGCTGCTGCCCGCCTCGCGCGAAGCTGCGAGCGAGCTGCTCAACGCCGCCGGCTTGGTGGACGTGCTGATACCGCGAGGTAGCGCAAGCCTCATCAACTTTGTGCGAAGCAACTCCCGCGTTCCCGTTATCGAAACGGGCACGGGGGTGTGCCACGTTTACGTTGACGAATTGGCGGACACAGGCATGGCGCAGCGCATCGTTACCAACGCCAAAACGCGCCGAGTGAGCGTATGCAACGCCGCCGAGTGCCTGATCATAAGCGAAAAAAGGCTGCGCGATTTGCCCGCTATCTGCGAAAAGCTGGCTGCCGCCGGAGTTACCCTCTTTGCCGACAAGCCGTCATTTGACGCGCTACAGGGCGGCTACCCTGCCCCACTGCTGCGCCACGCTGCGCCGGAGCACTACGGCTACGAATTTCTGGACTACAAAATGGCTGTAAAAACGGTGAGCGGCGTGGACGAAGCCGTTGGCTTCATCAACACGCACGGGACAATGCACAGCGAGTGCATTGTTTCGGCAAGCGAAAAAAACATCGCCTTTTTCCAGCGAATGGTTGACGCTGCCTGCGTATATGCCAACGCCTCTACCGCCTTCACCGACGGCGCGCAGCTTGGGCTTGGCGCAGAAATAGGCATTAGCACGCAAAAACTCCACGCGCGCGGCCCTATGGGGCTTGCCGAGCTGTGCTCATACAAGTGGATTGTGGAAGGAAACGGGCAAGTAAGGGAGTAGGCGGCGCTATTGTCCACAAATTACACGAATTTTTGCTACGCTTTTTCGCTATAATCCGCGCTCCGGCTGCGTAAATCTTTCAAATCTGTGCCATCTGCGCAACATCCAAGAGATAATGCGACTTTGACTTTTTTTACGCCAACCGTTAGCAAATATGCGAAATGAACATGTAAAACATTGCGGCAAGCAGGGCGCTCACAGGAATGGTAAGAAGCCAAGCCCACAGCAGGTTGACGGTTACGCCCCAGCGCACCGCCGATAGCCGTTTCACCGAGCCTACCCCAATGATGCTCCCCGTGATCACGTGGGTGGTGCTTACGGGCACGTGCAGAATTTCGGTAATGAACAGGGTAATTGCGCCTGCCGTTTGTGCGCAAAACCCCTCCATCGGCGTAATTTTTGTAATCCGGTTGCCCATAGTTTTCATTATTTTCCACCCGCCGCTCACCGTTCCCAAGGCAATGGCGGTGAAGCATCCTATGGGTATCCAATCGTGCATGTCGGCTATGGAGTTCATCTGCATCCATCCGGGCAGGTTCTGCGAGTGGCTGTTGGCAATAAGGGCTGCCGCTATTATCCCCATGACTTTTTGCGAATCGTTCAGCCCGTGCCCAATGCTAAGCGCTGCGGAGGATATGAGCTGAAGCCGCCTGAACCACCTGTCGGCTTTGGGGGGCTTCACCTTGTGGATGAGGTGAAACGTTATCAGGGTAATTATGTTGCCGCCAACCATGCCAATGAGCGGCGCTACCACAATAAATAGCGCGATGATACCGATAACCCCCGCGTGCACGGCCTCAAAGCCCGACGCTGCAATGCCGGCTCCGGCAAACCCGCCAATGAGCGTGTGCGACGAGGAGGAAGGAATGCCAAACCACCACGTAATAAGGTTCCAGATGATGGCAGCAATCAACCCCGCAATAATGACGTGCGAGGGATTTGCGATGAAGCTCATGTCAACGGTTTTTGATACCGTATCGGCAATACCAAAGCCCCCAATGATAAACTTGGCGATAAAGTAAGCCACAAAGTTGAACACCGCCGCCCATATCACCGCCTGCGTTGGCGATAACACCTTTGACGAAACAACCGTTGCAATGGAATTTGCAGCGTCGTGAAACCCGTTGATGTAGTCAAAAAGAAGCGCAAGCGTTATGATTACGATTAGTATGGTCATGGTGCTGTTGTTGGCTTATTCTTACGTATATTTTACGATGATAGTTTTGATAATTTTGCCCACGTTGTCGGCTTTGTCGGTTGCCCGCTCAAGCTCCTGCATAATTTCCTTAAGCTTGATGAGCTCTATCCCATTTTTTTCGTTCCTGAAAATATCCGTAATGAAATGTTCGTACAAGTCGTCTGCCTGATTCTCTATTTTGTGCAGCTCCGAGCATATCTCCTTCACTGTTTTTGGGCTTTTCTTCATAACGTCCAGCTCACCCACCGCTTTGTGGATGAGCTCGCAGTCTTTTTTCAGCAGCATTGCCAGCTGAACGGACTGCCGGGGGAGGTTGTCGGGTTGGTACATGGCTATGCGCTTTGCGGCGCTGTGCATACCGTCGAGCACGTCGTCGAGCGTTTCGCCCAGCGCGTTGATGTCTTCCCTGTCGAATGGGGTGATGAACGTGTTGTTCAGCTCGTCGAACAGCGTGAGAAGCATACCGTCGCCCTTTGTCTCCAGCGTTTTGATGTACCTGCGAAACTCCTCGCGAACCTCCTTATCGTCTGTATCGGTCAGCTTTATCAAGAGCTCCGAGCAGGCAAGAATGTTGTCGGACATGCTCCTCAAAATAGGGTAGAACTTATTTTCCTTAGGCGTTATTTTGCTGAAAAATGTGTTTAATTTCATGGTAATCAATTTTTCCCGTTTTTCATCGGCTTCAAATCGCGCCACAAAGATAAAATAATATGTTTTCCAATCGTATG
>JAITAP010000217.1 GCA_031284065.1 Prevotellaceae bacterium | reverse complement strand
AGGCCATTCACTCGACGAGTAAGGGTTGCCATCTACTTTATACGAATTAAGGTTGTTATCGTACACATAGTTGAAAAGCTTGGTGTGCTTTTCGTCAATAATCTTCCAGCTGGCGCGTTCTCCCTCCTCCTCATCCTGCAAAAATTCAAGCCACAAACTTTGCGGGTCATGAATGAATTTCCACTGGCGCTTCCACAGCTCCGTTTCACCTTTGTAGTCCATCAGGTTGTTTGTAGAGTTTTGGGCAGCAACAAATTTTTCGCTGCTAAAGGTGTGGTACAAGTTAAACGCCCCGTGCGCCAGCTCGTGCGCAACGGTTGCCGCGTTCGGGTTGCCGTAGATAAAGCCGCTCCGGTACTGCAAGGGCATGTAGCCGCCGTAGTCGCCCTGCAGGTCGCGCCCCTGCACGTTTTCCACAAAAAAGAGGTAAAACGCATCTTTCTCCACGTCGCTAAAGGCTTTGAGCGCCAGCTTCTGGTCGGCGTTATAGACCTCGATAACGTTGCTGCCGCCGTGCGTCATGTGCCCGTTGGGGAAGGAAACGTTTACGGGCGAAGCCTGCCGCACGTCCCAGCGGGTTACCGCCGGAGCAAAGATGCGGTTGAGCTCATCCCGCAAGGTTGCCGCCGCCGGCAGCGGGGCGCCGTTAACGCTCACTATGTAGAACTTTTTCACCTGCTCGTCGAAGCTCAGCAGGTTTAGCTTGCCCACTACGGTTTCCGTGCTGTCCTGCGTGCGGTAGGCGTACAGGCCAAATTCGTCGCCGTCCGACCCGCCGCGAACGGTCAGCGTGGAGCCCTCCCGCTGCGCCGGAATGCCCATTTCCGTGCGGAAGGTAGCCTCATTTCCTGCGCCGCCAACCTGCACCTTGTCGAGCGCGTAGCTCGCCACGCTCTTGAACGCCGGACGGTAGCCCGGTTTCAGCTCGGGATACTCGGGCAGGATGGCGCTCTTGAGGTCTGCGTAAGCGTCAAAGCCGTACTTTTGGCCGGGCGAGGCGGAGAACGTAACGCCGGGCTGCGCCTTTGCCTCCTTCTCCTTGTTGTAGCTGTCCATCATGCGGGCGTTCCCGCCGGTCGCCTTAAACTCCTCCACGCCCATCACCTGCCCGCCGGACGTGGCAACGTACTCGTTGCCCTCGGGGGCTTTGAGCAGCGTCCGGTTGAGCTCCTGCGCGAGGACGGTTTCGCTGCCGTCGCTGCCCACCACCACAACTTCCCCCGCGGCGTTGGCGTAAATGTCGCTCACGGGCGTGCTGAGGGCCACCGTATCCTTTATGCTCGTGCTGGTGGTCAGGGTTGCCACCTCGTCCGCCACCTGGCTGAAGTACTCCTTTGCCGCGTCTGCGTCCAGCAGGAGCGCGGGGTCGGGGTTGTACAGGCTCTCAAAGTCGTACTTGACAATTTGGTTGTCGGTGTTGACCGACAACTCCCGGTACTCGCACACGATTTTGACATTCCATATCTTTACCCAGAAAAGGAACAAGCCCTTGTACACGCCGTCCGACTGCCGGTTTACGGTTTTCAGGATGAACGTTGAGCGCCCCGAGGGGGTATGGATGGTGTCGCCGGGCCGGAGGTCAAGCAAAGTCAAAAGCCGTAATTTATCGACAATGCAAAAATATCAAAGAACGTCGCTCAAAATAATCTCTTTATTTCCTGATTTTATTGCGCTTACTTATCCTTTACTTCATCTTTCAACTCGCAATCTTTCAAATACCTCGGCTCAAATTTTTGTAGCACATACAGCTCTAACTCATGGTCGCCCGATACCGTAACGCTTTCTACGTACTCCCAATTATTTATTTCAAAATTATACAAAAGTATATCTACATCCGCAGGATATTTAAATACACGCATTACCACCATTTCATCATTGGCCTGCTCCGCTTCCGGCACATCAATGAAATAACTGTTTTTTTTACTGTCAAAAACGGTGATTACAAATTTGAAATGTTCTAATCCGAGACGTTTAATGATTTTTTCATTAGTCGGTTCGGAATTTCCTATCGCAAGATTCCATTTTTTTAGCGTATCATTATTATTGTAATAATATTTATTTATTAAAAATTGAATAGAATCTTCTATTATTTGATTATTTACCAATCTGAATCGATAACCAGTTTTACGATAATCATTTTTTGTGTATTTTACTCCTCCACCTAAAAAAGGCTCTTTGCATCTAAAGTCAAACATTTTCTTATATTTCAAATACCAGTCGCCTTTAGTCGCTGCCCATCGGCTTTCCCCTTGCTCTTTGAAATCATGATAATCCAATTTTGTGGCTTCATACGGGTCTGAAGTGTACTCTATTCCTAATTTATTATTCACAATGGGAACAGGGTTCTTCTTAAAAACTTTAAATTTTTGCTGCGTTTGTGCTATTGTCACATTTGAGCAAATTAAGCATACAAGCATTACGCCTGTATATTTCATGAGATTAACGAGTGCTTTCATTTTCTATTGATTTTATGTTTAAATTAATAATCCGTACAATCATCATTGATTTCTTCATATACTTCTTGAGAGCAACATTTACTGTTTGGTATAATTCTAATTGATGTAACTATAGGCTGTGCTACTTCAAAATACGTAAAAAACGCCCCTATTATCACTACCTTTGCCCCAACTGTGTGGCCAAGCAGCGCCCGCTCGTGCTGTGGATTTATCAAGTCCGTCAGGCGGGTGCGAAAAAGTTCGCGATGGTCATCTTTGGGCAATTTTCCTGTCATTTTTTCGGTTTTTATGCCGCAAAGGTACAAAAACCGGTTGATACTACCAAACTTTTTCACAATTATTTTATTGACATCCAGTGGAATAAATTGTTTATAAGGAGAGACTGTATAAATTAGGTGAAAATGGGGGTTGCGGCGCAAGCCCTATTCTTAGCTGCACCGGAGGCGCACGGCGGAAAGCAAGGCGTATGACTCGGTAATGTTTGCATATTAAACTAAAACAGCTTACTTTTGCTTGTCAAAGTAGAGAAGTAAGTATTGGCTTACGTGCGAACGTGCTACGTTTTTGTCCGGTTTGATAAGCGGCAGACAAGTATATGGAAGAAGTTGAAGATATTGAACAGATTGCCGAGGCGCTGCGCAGGGGCGGCGTGATGCTTTACCCCACCGACACGCTGTGGGGCTTGGGCTGCGACGCTACCAACGCCGCCGCCGTTGCAAAAATTTTTGCCATCAAGCAGCGCGCTGACGCAAAAAGCCTGATTGTGCTGGTGGACGGCGAAAAAATGCTGCACCGCTACGTGCGCGAAGCGCCAACGCTTGCGCTGGACATTGTGCGCCTGAGCAGCACGCCGCAAACTATCATTTACAGCGAGGGCGTGGGCTTTGCCAACGGCGTATGCGCGGCAGACGGCAGCGTGGCAATCCGTATCGCCAACCATCTGTTTTGCAAAAAAACCATACGCAGCTTGGGGAGACCGATTGTTTCCACGTCGGCAAATATTTCGGGCGCAAACGCCCCAAAAACGTTTGCCGAAATTCCCGACGCTGTGCGGCAAAGCGTAAACGTGCAAGTCTGCGCAAAGTGGGAGGGACGCCCCACGCGCAAGCCCTCCGGAATTATTCGACTTGAGGCGGACGGCAGGGTTGAGGTCATCAGGTAGGAGGTAACGCGCGTAATTCAAAGAGGTATTTGTAACATAGCCAACTCAAAATGGGAAAAAAAACGAACAAACGCATCGCGCTGAAAAACTTTTCGGAGGATGTAAGCGCTTTTTCGCTGCTGGCGATTCGCTCCACAGAGCCCGACACGCGCATGGCATGGCTGCTCAACCGTGCGCTGCACCTCGACTTTGTTCACTACCACGATTTGTACGGCAAAGAGCCGGACAACCCGCTACAGCCAACCGTGCTCGGCGAAAGCAAGCCTGAGGAGCGCCGGCAATTTGCGGTCTTTCGCGCCGCCGACAACAGCCCGCGCAGCCTGTACACCCTGATAACCAACCGGCAAAACAGCGAATTGCTCATCAAAAAGTTTGTGCATGTTGACTATCTGCTAAAAATTTCGGAAGCGTTGCCGGACAACAAGCTGGCTGCGCTTAGCGCAACCATTCGCGCCATCCCCGGCGTACAGGCGTGCATCGTCGTGGCCAACGAGTTCAAAAACGACCCGTTGCTTGTAACCCTCAAGGCGTAGCAGGCAAGGCGAGTAGCCTTACTTCATCAGGAGTTGCCCGCTCCCGCTCAAATTTCCGTCAATGTACACCTCCACCGTGTACCCGCCTTTAGCTAACTTTATGTTTTTAGCATCAAAAAATATGCAGGTTTCCAAATCTGCATTTTGGTAGTCAACCTCCCGCTTAGCCGAGTACTCCAGCGGCTGCCCCTGCACCTCCAGAGTTCCCTTGCTGTCGCTGTTGGTCAGCAGCGATTTATCGGGGCTAATAATGCGTACGTAAACAAAGCGGTTTCCGGCTTTTGCGATGGCATTTTCGTTAATGGTAACGCAGGTTTTCAGCTTTTTGGAGCGGCTGGCAGAATATGTATCCTTGTCCCGGCTGTTCAGCCCGGCAGCTTGAATATTCCGCACCTTCAGCATGGAGCCTTTTTCAACCTGCAACGAGAGGTCTTCTTTCTCCATGCTGAGCTTCATATTTTCTTCCTGCGAGCTCTGCAAATCTTGCTTCACCTCTTCGTTTTCCGTCAAAAGTCTTTGGTTCAGCGTGTTGAGTGAGTCTATCTGGTGAATATAGCTGCGCATAATTTCGCGCAGCGTATTCGCTTCTTTTTCGTACTTCCGTATTTCGGCGTAGTGTATTTTTTCGGTTGAAAGCACTTTTTGCAGCAACACCTGAATTTTTGACTTTTCGGCTTCCAGCTCCTGCGTTATAATGCTGTTGCTGGTTTTCATATCTTCATACGCGAGTAGCATGTTGCTCAGCTTGTCCGAAATGCTGTCGCGCTCGTCCGACAGCTGCTGATTCACTTCTTCCCACTTCCGGTCTTCGCGTACATACCAAAACGTGACGCCGCCAAGCGCTACTATAAGTATAAAAATAATTAATTTGTATCCGCCATGGGATGACTTTTTCTCTCTCTGCTCCATAAAAATTAACTGTGTTACGTTAATAAAAAATTCTTAAACGGGTTCTGTTGTCAAATCTCTGAAAATATCTTCGAGCGCTTTCTCCTGCCGCTGTATTTTCAGTATGGTAATATTTTCCTTTACCGCCAGCTGAAATATTGCCGGGCGAATATCCTCCGCGCCGCGCGCCGTGAGCAGGAACGTGCGGGGCGCGATTTTTTCCGTGCGCACAACGCCGTCCGCCTGCCCAAAGATTGCCTCGCTCACCTCCTCCAGAAACTCCACCTCTACGGCGTTTACCGCCCTCAGCGATTGCTGCCGTACGTGCTGCGGCGTATCGTGCGCCACAATTTTCCCCTCGTTGATGATGATAACCCGGTCGCACATTGCCTCCACCTCCTGCATGATGTGGGTGGAGAGGATTACCGTTTTTTCCCTGCCCTCTCTGACGATAAGCTGCCGGATTTCCGACAGCTGGTTGGGGTCAAGCCCTGCGGTAGGTTCGTCGAGTATCAGCACGTCGGGCTTGGGCAGCAACGCCTGCGCCAGCCCAACGCGCTGACGGTAGCCCTTGGAGAGCTGCCCTATTTTTTTGTGAGCCTCGCGCGAAAGCCCCGTCACCTCTACTGCGTCGCCAACAATTTTCGGCAGCTTCTTTTGAAGCCCGTAAACGCCGGCTACAAACTCCAAAAATTCGCTCACGTACATATCCAAGTAGAGCGGGTTGTGCTCCGGCAGGTAGCCAACCACCCGCCGCGCCTGCAACGACTGCTCCTGCACGTTGAAGCCGCCCACAAACGCCTCGCCCGACGAAGGCGGAATGAAGCCTGCCAGAATTTTCATCATGGTAGATTTTCCCGCTCCGTTCGGGCCGAGCAACCCCACAACCTGACCGCGCTCAACCTCAAACGAAACATGGTCTAACGCCGCCTGCGCTCCGTAAAGCTTCGATACACCAACCGCTTTAATTGACATTACAAACTTTTTGGCGCAAATGTACTCAATTTATTGCAATTTTCAGCAACAACTTCGCGGAAAATCGAGCGCGTAGATTCAGCAGGCTTTGTTGCAACGAGAGCACATTGCTATATAAAACCTACAACAGCAAGTCCCGCAGGAACGACACTTGCTGTCGCCTCCAAAGTGTCGTCCCTGCGGGACTTAAGGCGGTGTCTGTAGCCATAGCCGTAGGCTAAAGCCTACGGTTAATCAAGTGTCGTCCCTGCGGGACTTGCCCGGCATCAGCCAATTCAAAATTCTCAAGCGCCATCCCGTTAGGGATGGAACGCTCGGTAGAAAATGCCGTTCCCCCACCAAACCCCGACATTCCGTAGGAATGGCTCCAAAATATTTGTGGACACATTCCTAACGGAATGTGTTGCGCCGAGAAGATTGCACATTTCTACCGAGCGGTTCATTCCTACGGAATGAAAGACGCAAGCGACCTGCAACACCTCGCTCCCAGACCTCACCCCCGACCCCTCTCCAAAGGAGAGGGGAGAGGGGAGCAGGGACACGATGCTCGGCGCAAGCCGCCCCTCTCCTTTGGAGAGGGGCCGGGGGTGAGGTCTCCCAAAGCGTCGTCCCCTGCGGGACTTGCCCGCCGCAAATATAACTCGTACTAATTCGTGCAATTCGTAGATGGCATTTGACCTGTAATTGAAAAAAAAATCAGGGAATAAACCATATTCCCTGATTTTTTCTATTGCTTCAATTGCGCGGGGAGCGCAGGGCAGGCGGAGAAAAATACCGTTGCCTGCCCTGCCGTTTCCGTAGCTTGCTTAGTCAACCTCGTAGCCGGGGTTTTGCCCAAGCTTTGCATCCTTGTTGAGGCGAATTTCGTTCAAGGGGATAGGCAGCAAAGCGTTGTAGTCCTGAAAACCGGTAATTATTTTTCCGGTAGGGCTACCGTCGCCGTTTTTGGCAATGCGGTCTTTCAGCTTGCCGGTACGCGCCAGCGTCATGCGGCGGTTCTCCTCGCCGATGAGCTCACGGGCGCGCTCGTCGAGGATAAAGTCGATATTAATATCGCCTGCGCTTACGCTACCCAGCGAGGCGCCGCCGCCTGTCGTCCGTGCGGCTTTGAAGGCGCGGTCGCGCAGCTTATTAAT
>JAITAP010000215.1 GCA_031284065.1 Prevotellaceae bacterium | reverse complement strand
GCGCAGTTCCTATCGTCCCAGTGCGCAAAGTCGCACAGGCTGCTGAATGGCTGTATTCTTTCTTCTCTTTTCATAGCTTTTTTGTTCTTGATAATCCGTGCTAATCCGTGTAATCTGTGGACAAAAAATTAATTCGTTCTTGTAGCCCCGCCGCCAGCTCGTACTGCTCGCCACGCACCGCCGCCGCCAGCCGCGCCTCCAGCTCGCGCACCGGAGCGTCTGGGCTAACCTCCCCAGCCGCCTTTATGTCCTTTTGACGCTTCAAAAAGGCGTTGTAAAGGCTCTTCAGCCTGTCCGGCGGGATGTCGTTAAACTTCCCGTGCCCGCTCGCGCGGCACGCCAGCGCCTTAATCAGCTCAATGTTGCCATTGCGACCCATCGCCGTGAGGTACCCCCCAATGCACGCTATGAGCCGCTTGCGAAGCTTGTCCATAGCCGCGTACCGGTCGCCCTCGCCGCGAACCGTAGCCTCCATGGCCCCCAACATGCTAAAGTACTCCTCAGGGCGCATAGCCGCCAGGCTATCCGTCCTGCCCGCCGTGAACTGTAGCGCCAGCTCCCCTTTCTCCGCGCCGGGAAGCCGCCCCAGCAGCGCGTAGAACTTACGGTAATTCATTGTCCGTACCCTTTCTATTCCCATTTTTTTCATTTTTTTTACTTCCCCATTCTTAGCGTAGCAGCGCACGCACGCACGCGCCAGCCCATTAATCATTAATCATTAATCATTGCCCCAGTACCGTTGTGCGCCCTCCGGCCATATCGTGAACGGCGCACACTCGCCCTCCTTAAATCGGCTCACCGGCGCGGGGATACGGTAGCCCTCAACGTACAGCTTTACCCCAGCGTGGAAGCGTATTGCCCCCGCCGTGCGCCCCGACGGGTGCCGCCCCTCCGCGTGCGACACAAAGATGAACAGCTTGCGCGGGAAATCGTCCACAAGAGCCTTCGCGCTCTCCCTGTTCAGACCGCTGTACTGCACGCTGTCTATCACCACCACGTCCGGCGACTTTTGCCCGCACAGCCGAGCCCTCAGCTCCCCAATCGGCTCCTTGTCAAGCATCACGAATCGACGCGCCACGTCCTGCATCCCCACCGACCTTATAGCGTTCTGGAACGACAGGCTCATACCCTCCTCCAGCGAGCTGTACGCCACCCGACCAAACCGGGCAAGGTACTTGCACAGCTGGAGCGTGAACCGAGTCTTGCCGTTACCGCTGTTGCCCCAGATTAGCCAGCAGCCCCCCAGCTCCGGCGTGCCGAAGCTGTCCAGCCACTCACCCGTAAAAGGTAGCGCCTTGGGACGGTACTTTAGTATCTCCGCAACGCTTCGCGCCCTGTTCATTTTTTTACCTCAAAAAATTAGTACTTCGCGCTCGTAAGAGCGTGTATCTTGCGCCGAACCCGACGCATATCTCCCTCACAATCTTCTACAACCTCGCGGATAAGCTCGCCGTCTTCTACCCCGTTGGCGCGGCACACCGCCGCAACGTCGGAAGCCCCAAGCCCTTTCAGCTCTATACACTTGCGCCCCACACGGCTAAAAATCTCGTTGTACCCCCGCTTGTTGAGCTTCACCCCACGCTTTAGCCGCTTGCACAAGTGCGAAGTCGCGCAAAGAATAATAGCGCACCCACCCTCCAGCTGGTTGTACAGCGTTATAAAGAATTGAAGCACGCAGTCGCTCAGCTTGTCGCCCTCATCCAGTAGCAGCATCGGGCTGTCCTGCTTTTTCAGCTCCGAAACGCACTCGTACATCATCTCACCGATGGAGTAGCCGCTGTAGTCGCGCCCCATGGCGCTCAGCAGCTCCTGCAGAAACATTTTTTTGTTCCAAAATTCGGCGCATTGCAGTAGGTAGGCGTTCGCGTGGCTGTCGCAGTAGCGGCGCATGGCGAACGTCTTGCCCGTGCCCGCGTCCCCTGTTATCGCCATCACCAGCGCATTCTCCTGCGCGTCGGCAAGCAGCCCCGTAAGCAGCTTGTAGTCCCGCGTCTCAACAGCCCGCCAGCCGTCAGGCTTGTAGCCTATCTGCGCCGAAATGCTGCGCCACATCTCCGATTTTATCAGCCCCCAATCGCCGCTCAGTACGTGCGAAACGGTTGCCGCGCTAACCCCCTTTAGCGAGTTGGCGGCTTTGTTCTGAGAGCCCTTGCGCTCGCAGTACGCGCGGAGCGCGTCTGCAATTTGTTTTTTTGTTTGATCGTTCATACCTTATTCATTATTCATTATTCATTATTCATTATTCATTTTTTTACTACATTAGGTTGTAAATACTTTCCTCAGCTTCCACCTCCACGCACGTGCGCCCCGTGGGCAGCAGCGCCGGAACAGCCTCCAGCTCCTCGGCCGTAATGGCTTCCACCCGCTTGCGACCGCGCGGGGCATTCCGCCTGTCCTTGTGCTGTCCCCTGCTGTCCACAAGTAGCAGCTTCGTCAGCGTGTCGCTCAGCTGCGGGTTGTCCTCCACCAGCCGCTGCACCGCCTCACCGCTCGCCGCGCGACGCTCCGTAATAGCCGCCTCCAGCATCTTGTTGTACTGCATTACCTCCGACAGCGCCGCCCCGTCCCCATCCTTGCGCTCGTGCAGCGCCATGGGCTGCACGTGCTTCTCACGAAGCAAAAACCGTAGCGTGCCGTCGTCATTCACCGCCAGCGCCTCACTTAGGTCATCGGGGTCGTAGCGCACCGTCCACTGAACCCCGTAGTGCTCGCGAAAGCGCAGGTCGAAGCAGTCGTAGTCCCGACGTACCCCCTCAATGGTGGGCTGTACCCCGCCCCCTTGCAGCAGGTTCTTGCGCCCCGTGTCCGCGCCGAAAAAGTAAAGGTAGTCCTCGCTTCGCAGCGGCAGGCGGTCAGCCTCCGGCGTGCCCCGCCACCTGGCGAGGTAGCCCTCACGCTTCGCAGCCCGCTCAGCCTCCATAATCAGCGCAATTTGACGCGCAACCCCGGCACGGTCGGGGAAGTCGTGCCGGTGCGCGTTAATGTAGTCCACATTCGGCTGACTGTCCTTTTGGGAGGTCAACCCAAAGCCCGACCAGTTGGGCATCAGCTGGCAGTACTTTTTGTTCAGCCGCAAAAAGTAGGGCTCCACTACCTTGGCCTTGGCGTTCCTCACGCGGGCGGGCGTGTACTTGCCCGCCATCAGGCTGTACAGCGGAGCCAGCGCCTTAGCCGCGTAGTGGTCGGTTTGCAGCTGGTGCGCACGGTGCCGCTGCCCAAACAGCGCCGCCGTGTGGTTGGCAGCGTCCCGAAATGCGTCCCGTATCAGCTCCGGCGTTTCGTGATCCCCAATCGCGTACCCAACGGGGTACTTTTCGCACGGATCCAGCACCACCACCACCGTCAGCCGGTTGTGGTACGTCGTAACGCTGTGCCCGTTCCTGTCCGTCCCGCTGTGCTGGTACAGCAGCTCCACGTCCCAGCCGTCCGCCGTCCAAAAGTACAGCGGCCGCGACGGTGAAGCCCGCTTCACCTGCATCGCGTGCCGGTTGCGGAACGCCGTCTCTCCGCGCCGCCCCGCGTAGGATACGAGGTACAGCTTGTTGCGCCACACCCCCACCGCCGACGCGCTAATGGGCTTCCAGCCCATCTTTTTGGCAAAAAGGTTGTACAGCAAGCTCACCTGCTCGTTATCAAAGTTGCGAGCGTCGCTCAGCAGCTCCGTTACCACGCTCTCCTTTACCCCGTCATCTACTTTCGCCGCGTGCTTATTCGTAAAGTTCTTGTGCACGAACGCCATGTAGCCCTCTTCGTGGTAGCGCTTCAGCACGTCCCGCATCCGGCGCTCCGCGGTGGGCAGCGAGTGCGGGAACGCCGTGCGGTCGAGCCTGTTGGCCGCGTCCGTCAGCTCCGCAAGCAGCCGCCGCGAGCTGTTGCCCAGCGCACGGCGCGAGCTCCCGCGCGATTTAATCGCCATTTCAATGGCCTTTAAAACCTCCACGTTCGCCGTGTACTCGGCAATGCGCTCGGCGGGCAGGTGCCGCCCGTCCGGAAGCAGATACGACCCGTAGAACTCCTGCGCCGCCGCGTCCGGCGCTACGCTCTCCGCAAGCTGCGACGAGCCGCACACCGACTCCGGATTCCCCCAACGCCCCACAATCGCCGCCTTGCGGCTCTCCTTGACGATGGATTGCCAGATTATCTCCACTTCGTGGCCGTTGCACCCGCGGTTAGCCGTGCGCAAGTAGCCCCGCCGCCTGTCGTGCTCGTACATATTGTACGACAGCCCCGCCGCCAGCCACTCGTCGAGCGTTATTAGTATGTTACTTCCGTCGCGCCGCATCACTCATTGGTTATTGTTGCAGTACTTGGCGCGGAACAGCTGCCGCACCTTTTCAGCCTTTATACCCTTGCTATTGTGCCGCAGCGCGGCGACAACGGTTTGCACCGAGCAGCCCGCCAGCTTCGCCAGCTCCCGCTGGTACCCCGTAGGGGGTAGGGTGATTTTTTTGCCCGCTTCCATCTTATTTTTTTTCTGATTTAATAGTTACAAAAACGCAACCGGAACGACAGTCCAGCGAAACGTCAAAGTTGCCCACGCCGCACTTACGCATGTTATCGGTTGCCTTATCTACGCTCACGCGCTCCGCGTCATACGCTATCTTCATAAACCCGTTGCGCGCAACAGACAGTACCCTTACGTCTTCTTGCGCTGCCATAAAATCGCGCAACGCCAATAAATTCTGTATTTCCTTTTCCATTTTTTGTTCAATATTAATTGTTTACGTTGGCTCCCGCCCCCGTCTTGCTCGGGGCGCCAGCCTCATGGCAGAGCTGGTGCGGGAAAATGCTTATATTTGCGTCGTCAAACTTTAAATTATAAGCATTATGAACTATACTGAAACCTACCGCGCCCTTGTGGAGGTCTACTCCGTCCCCTGTCCGGCCTGCGGGCAGCAATGGACTTTTACCATGCAAACAGCCCACAAGTGGCGCGAAGTGAGAACGTGTGGGTGTAAAGAGTACTCTGCCCTTATTGAGGAACGTTTAAATCGTTACATTCCGCTCGCACGCGGCCAAAGAGGTTAACCCCCTCAAACGTGCAGCCGTCTTTGTACCCCGAAAGCTGCTTCTCCAGCAGCGCCAGCAGCTCAGCTTTGGTGATATTTTCACGCGCAATGTCAACTATTGTGTGCAGCGCTTGTGTTTCCATACTTGTTTTCATTGGTTTTTGCCTGTTGCGGGAAAAATGCTTCACTTCACCCTGTCCGCGGTTATTCCAAATTCCGGCACTTCGGTGCCGAAAAAGTCGGGAAATGCCCTTACGAGCTTTACCCTATTGCCTTGGTCGGCAAGGTAAAACAGCTCCTTAAGCCCATGGTAAAAGCTACCCTCACCGGTGCGCTCGCCATTATGCATCTGCATGAATATGCTTTTTTTCTTTACTGTTGTTGTCATGATAATTATGTTTTAAGATGTTAGTACCCGGATTTTTCTTGCCGCGAGTTGGCGACAAACGTTTTGTTGTTGCCAGCGAGCGTGATTTCACCGCAATTCACAAAATCACCGCCTGAATAGATCTTGTAAATAACGCCCCTGGCGTCGTTCGCTTTCATCGCAGCCTTTGCGGCGGTTAAATTGTAAAATTCATCACTGTAGCCCGTTTGCCGATTAAACACTAAGTACTGTTTCATTGTTTTTTTGTTTTTTGAATTATTACTACCTTTACAGCGACTTTAATTGATTAAAGTCGGAACAAAGATAATACACAAATGCGTAAAATGCAAATAAAATCGCAAATAATTTTCACAAATGAGTAAAAATAATTTTTCAACTACTATAAATCAGCGTTTTGAAAAATTGATAAGTGAATTTTTCGGGGGCAATAAAAGCGAATTTTCTCGAACTATAGGTGTGAGACCATCGGTGATAGGCAACATGCTTGGTGAAAGGAAAGGCAATCCAAGTTTTGAAGTCATACAAAAAGTAGTTGACACAATTGTGTCAATTTCGCCAGATTGGCTACTCACGGGTAAAGGAGAAATGCTGCGCGAAGTCAATGGCGATAAGCCTCATGGACAAGCACCGGAGGAGGTAAAGGTAGCGCCGTCAAAGGGCATTCCGCTGGTGGGCGTGAACGCCGTTGGCGGCTTTGGTGGCGCGGAGTTCGCCATTAAGGAGAGCGACGTAAAAGACTACTACGTGGTGCCGAAGTTCAAAGACCGGCGCATAGACTTTATGATAGAAGTAGCCGGATCGTCCATGCAGCCTAAGTACAACAGCGGCGACGTGGTAGCGTGCACCATACTCAAAGAGAGCCGCTTTATACAGTGGGGCAAGGTGCACGTCATCGGCACCCGCGAGCAGGGCATACTAATCAAGCGCCTATACCCATGCGATAGCGGCGGCAAGGATTGCATCAAGTGCCACTCGGACAACGAGCGCTACTCGCCTTTTGAAGTTACCCATGAAGAAATTACCGGCATTGCGCTGGTGGTAGGGGTAATTCGGCTGGAATGACACCTTTTTTTCCCAAATTTTTCCCACCTTTTCCCAATAAAAGCCGCCGCGCACAGGCCGCGCCACATTAATTTTTACTATACGATTGATTTTCAAGATATAGTTGATATTTTGGCAAAATGTTACGCTGTACTATCCCCCTCTGAAAGTATTGTTTTAACTGTTTTTTAACGGGTTTTTTGGTCGTATGTATAGGTAAATGCACCCTGTTTTTGGTGTATTTTGGCTGCCCAACTGGCTGCCCAACTGGCTGCCCAACGCAAAAATCACCCTTTTTGGGGTGGGCATAAAAAAACCACCGGTGGGGGTGGTTTTTGGGGGCAAATTGCGGGGTTTTGCAGGGGCTTTTTCCCTTATTTTTGGGGCGCTTGGCGTTTTTTGCGTACCTTTGTGCGGGGTATTACATTTTTGTACGCAAATTAGGCTTTTTTTGGGGCAAAAATTATAGCAAAATTATAGCAACTTACACATTTTGTTTTTCGGCAAAAATATAAATCATTGTTAATCAATGGGCAAATTGGGATGGTTTAGGACATTCTGTTTGGAGCCCTATAGTAGCCCTGAAAGGGTGCAATCAATTAGCGTAGGGCAACGCCCTACGGTGGCTTGCGTGCGGAACGTGGAGCCCTGAAAGTTCAAAAATCAGCTCTCCGCTGCCGTCAGCTCTGCCGCCGCCAGCTCAAAGTCTCTTTCCGCAGCGAGCACGCTACTCACGGCGGCGTAGTAGTAGTCCATTTCCTGAAGGTAGGTCAGCAGGGATATTTCGCCGGCGGCGAACGCTTTTTGCAGCAGCGGCTCGTTGTTGCAGGCCGCCAGCGTGCTCCGGTAGGCTGCGGCGGTTTGGCGCAGCGCAGCGGCGCGGCGGTAGAGGCTTTGCAGCGTGTTGTATAGCTGTATCTTGGCGTCGCTCAGGGCAGCCTCCGACGCTCTGACCTGCGCTTTTGCCAGCTTCACGCGGTTTTTATTCTCCCAAAGGGGAATGGAAACGCCTGCGGAAACGCCCTGAAACCACTCCCCAACCACCTTTTCGCTCGTGTAGCCCGCCGAGAACTTCGGCAGCCCGAGCGCGGCGTTCAGCTTCACCTGCTGCCGGCTCACGTCGAGCTGCCCGCCGACGTGCTGTAGGTATGGGTTGACGCTTTCGGCCTGCGCGTACCAGCTCTCAAAGCTGTTGGGCAGGGACGTTTCGGGGTACTCGGCGGCTGACAGCGTCAGCTCCTTGCCTCCGTTGAGCCGCTTTAGCTCCAGCCGGAGCGACGCCTGCTCCGCCGCAATGCGGTCTGCCTCATGCTGCACGGCCACGAGGTTTAGCTGCGCCTTGTTGCTCTCAATGGCGTTGGCGTCGCCCTTTGCCAGCCGTGCGCGGTACATTTCGGCGAGCTGCGCGGCGCTGCGCAGCCTTGCGGCGCACTCCCGCGCGAGGGCGTTGTAGTATATCAGCGCAATGCACGCCTGTTTTGCCTCAAGGAGCAGCGCCATGCGCTCTGTCCTGTACGCCAGCTCTGCGTTGGCGTTCTCCATGTCGGCAATCTTGCTCCGGTGGGCGTACGCCGTCGGGAAATCGAAGGACTGCCGGACGCTCACATCCGTGCGGTTGCCCACCGCCGACGGGCTGCCCCACAGGTAGCTGTACTCCACCTCCGGGTTGGCAAGGTATATGCCCGTTTTGTTGCCCAGCTTTCGGGCTTCAGCTTGCTCGCGCAGCGCGCGCAGCGTGGCGCTGTTCGCTTCAACTTCGCGCAGCGTCGTTTCAACTTCGCTCTGCGCCGCCACCGAAAAGGATACGACGCAAAATGCTATGGTTATAAATAAGATTTTCATTGCTTCTTAATTTACAGAATTACATGATTTAAACATAATTTACATATTGCACAAACTCAATCATTGCTTCTTAATTTACAGAATTACATAATTTAAACATAATTTACATATTATACAAACTCAACTTACTACCATCATCCCCTAACTTCTATAACTTCTATAACTTCCCTAACTTCTATAACTTCTTTAACTTCTCTCCCCCCTTCATCTTCTCATACACAATAGGAATAATGTAGATGTTCAGCAGCGTAGAGGTTAGCAGCCCGCCCAGCACAACCACCGCCATAGGGCTTTGTATTTCGTTGCCGGGCTTGTCGCCTTGCAGCACGAGCGGGATGAGCGCCAGCGCCGCCGTGAGCGCTGTCATCAGGATAGGGTTGAGCCTGTCCAGCGAGCCGTGAATGATTACCTCCCGAAGGTGGGGGTTGACGCTTGGCGCGGCGGAGGTACTCTTAATTCTTAGCTCATAGTTTGAAATTAAGAGAATCCCGTTGCGCGTGGCTATCCCAAAGAGCGTGATGAAGCCAATGATGGAGGGGATGCTCACCACGCCCGACGTGAAGAACACCGCGAACGCCCCGCCAATCAGCGCCAGCGGCAGGTTGAGCAGCACGATGGCGGATAGCGTAACGTTTCGGAACTCGCCGTAGAGCAGCAGGAATATCACGCCTACGGCGAGCAGGGTGGCGATGAGCAGGGTGCGCGATGCGCTCGCCGCGCTCTCAAACTGCCCGCCGTACTCGATGCTGTAGCCCTCCGGCAGGGAAACGCCCCCCTCAATGCGGGCTTTGATGTCGTCCACCGCGCCCTTCAGGTCCCGCCCCGATACGTTTGCCGAGACCACGAGCTTGCGCCGCACGTTTTCGCGCGAGATGGCGTTTGGCCCGCCCACCGACGCAACGTCGGCAATCTCCTCCAGCGGGACTTTCCTGCCGCTCTCAACGTCAATCAGCGCCGACTTCACCTGCTCCACGCTTCCGGTGTAATCCTTGTTGAGCCGCAGCACGAGGTCAAAGCTCCGCTGCCCCTCGTAGATGTCGGCCAGCTTTTCGCCCGCAAACGCCATTTCGATGTACCTGTTGAAGTCCTCTACGCTAATGCCGTAGCGGGCAAGCATTCCGCGATTGGCGCGGATTTGCAGCTGCGGCGTTTCGGTTTGCTGCTCCACCGCCACGTCCACCAGCCCGTCCACGCCCTCAATGGCGCTTTTGATTTGGTTGCCCAGCGTAAAGAGGCGGCTCAGGTCTTCGCCAAAGAGCTTGATGGCGATGTTTGCCCGCGTTCCCGAAAGGATGTGGTCTATGCGGTGTCCGAGCGGCTGCCCCACGGTGGTGGCCACGCCCGGAATGTCGGTCAGCGCCCGCCGCACGTCGGCCATGAACGCCTCGCGCGGGCGGCTGGCAAGGCGAAAGTTCACGTCAATTTCCGAGCTGTTGGTTGCCTGCGAATGTTCGTCGAGCTCCCCGCGCCCCGTGCGCCGCGCCGTGCCGGTTACCTCCGGGACTTGCAGCAGCTCGCGCTCCATCAGGTTGCCCAGACGGTTGTTCTCCTCCAGCGAAATGCCGGGCTTCGTTACGGCGGAAATCACCAGCGAACCTTCGTTAAACTCGGGCAGAAAGCTGCGCCCCATGCAGAAGAACAAGCCGACCGAAACGGCAAAGGTGGCAACGATGGGGTAAATGACCCTCTTCTTGTTGCGGAGCGTCCAGCGGAGCGACGACTCGTAGAGGCGGGCAAGCTTGCGGGTAAGCCAGCTGTCTTTTTCGTTTTTGCTCAAATATTTGTCGCCCGAAAGCATCAGCCTGCACAGCAGCGGCGTTACCGTCATGGCAACGATAAGCGACATGAACAGCGACACGATGTAGGCAACGCCCAGCGGCTTGAGCATCCGCCCCTCCATGCCGGAGAGGAAGAACAGCGGCGTGAACGCGGCAATGATGATGAGCGTGGCGTTCAGGATAGACGCTCTGATTTCGCGCGAGGCCTCAAAGATGACGCTAATCCTCTCTGCGGCGCTGCGGAGCGCCGCGCTTCCGCCCTCGCGCCGCCGCTGCCGCAGCCGCTTATAGACGTTCTCCACGTCGATAATAGCGTCGTCCACCAGCGAGCCAATGGCAATGCACATGCCCCCCAGCGTCATGGTGTTGATGTTCATGCCCAGCAGCTGTAGCACGATAATGCTGCCCAGCAGCGACAGCGGAATGGCGATAATCGAGATGACGGTCGTGCGGAAGCTCCCCAAGAACAGGAAGAGGATGATGATGACGAACAGCGCGCCCTCCAGCAGCGCGTCGCCCACGTTGCTGACCGCCGCCTCGATGAAGTCCGCCTGACGGAAAATCTTGGTGTCCATCCTCACGCCGGACGGGAGCGACTTCTGAATCTCCGCAAGGTTGCGCTCAATATTCGTCGTTACGTTGAGCGTGTTGACGTTGGGTTGCTTCGATACGGAGAGGATGACCGAAGGCTTGGCGCTCTGCGATGCGTAGCCCATCTTTTGTGCGCTGCCCACGACCAGCTCCGCCACGTCCGCCACCACCACCGGCTTTCCGCCCGCCGTCTTGACGAACGTTGCGCCCAGCTCGTCGAGGTCGTTGGTACGCGCCACGCCGCGCAGCACGAACTCGTTGCCGTAGTCGCGCACAATGCCGCCGGAGGAGTTGTTGCTGAACGTTCGGCCTGTTGCCTCCAGCTCGCTCATGGAAACGCCGTAAGCGTCCATGCGCTGCGGGTCGGCAAGGAGCTGGTACTGCTTGTGGTCGCCGCCGATAACCGTAACCTGCGACACGCCGCCTGTGGCGAGTATGGCAGGCTTCACCACCCAGTCCGCCAGCGTGCGCAGCTCCATCATGGAGGTCGAATCCGCCTGCAACCCAATGAACAGTATTTCGCCCATGATGCTCGACTGGGGCGCCAGCGCGGGCGTTACGCCCGCCGGCAGCGAGGCGGAGAGCATCGCCATCTTTTCGCTCACAATCTGGCGGGCCTTAAATATGTCCGTGCCCCAGCCAAACTCTACCCACACAAAGGAGTACCCCTGCATGGACGACGAGCGAACGCGGCGCACGTCCGTCGCGCCGTTCACCGCCGTTTCTATGTGAAACGTAACCAGACGCTCCACCTCTTCGGCAGCCATGCCGCGTGCGTCGGTCATAACAACAACTGTTGGGGCTGTGAGGTCGGGAAACACGTCTATATCCATCTTCTGCGAGGTATAGACCCCTCCCGCCATCAGCAGCGCCGCCCCCAGCAACACAAACAGCTTGTTGTTGAGAGAAAAATGTATGATTTTATTTAGCATAGTTTTTAAATTTTGAATTTTAAATTCTGAAGTTTGAATTATGTAAATTCTGTGGAAATTATGTAATTATATGAAAATTTACAGAATTTCAGAATTTACGTAGCGAATTGGTTAATGTGAGTGTCCGGACTCGCTATCCACTCCACCTGCGGCCTGCGCTAATTTGACGAGTATTGCGCCCTTGCTCACCACGCGCTCGCCGGCGGATATGCCGGACAGTACTTCCGTCCGGAAGCCGTCCGTTGCGCCCTTACGAACCGGACGCTTCTCAAACAGCTCGGGCGTGCGCTGCACGTAAGCAAAGAAGCTGCCCATTTCCTCCACAATCGATTCGTTGGGGAGCGCAATTGCGCGGCTGCTTGTTTGGGTTTTGATGTAGAGCTCCACAAAGCTGCCGGACAAAAGCCCAACGCTGTTCCTCACCTGAAAAATGACGGGGATGAGCGGGTTGCTAACGTCCGTAGATTTGCCAAACGAGGCAACTTGGCCGTCCAGCTCCTCAAGCGTGTACGTGCGGTTGCTGCCCATAACGCGGATGTTTGCCGACGTTATGGCGCTAAGCACGCCGTAGTACTTGGGTTGCAGCTCTGCCCGAATGAGCAGGTCGCGGTTTTGGGTAACGGTTACCACAGCTTGCCCCGCCGCCACGTACTCGCCGTTCTTCACCCACACCTGCCGGACAAACCCGCCTGTCGGCGAGCTCACGACCTGCCTGCCTGCGGAGAAGTTTTTTCGCAGGTTACGGTAGGTGATTTCAGCGTTTGTCAGCTCCGTTTGCGCCTTCAGCAGCTCGCTTTCGGAGGCGATTTTGTCTTGGGCGAGCGCCTTTTTGCGCTCGTACTCGACTTTTGCGCGGTTGTACTCGCTCTCCGCCTCCGCGTAGCGAACGCTCAGGCTATTGTCCGCCAAGCCTTCGCTCTCAATCGAGAACAGCGCTTGCCCCGCGCCAACCGCCCTGCCCTCCACCATGCTCCCGTTGTGAAAGACAACCATGCCGCTCGACTGCGTAGCCACGACCCTTTCGTCCCCCTGCGCAGGCAAAATCTTGGCGACAACCTTTATCACCTCGCCAAAGGGCGCAGGCGTGGCCTCCTCCGTTGCAAAGTCCACCTTCCAGCTTTGCTCTTTCGTAAATACAACGTCGCTGCTACCCGGCACGACCTCATTGTCGGCGGCACGCTCCGCCTCCGAGTCGCCGGCGTACACGCGAACGTCGGGAATAGCAACCTGCGACGTTCCGCTTGGCGTGGTAATGCCAAACGCCAGCTTTCCCGCGCCAACGGCTGCGGGTTGCAGCGTAAAGCGGTAAACGCCCGGCCGCTCCGGTTCGCCGAGCGTCTGCCCAATGCTGTCGCCGCCTGTGGTAAGGCTCACGGTAACCGTTTCCGCCTCCAAAGGTTTGAAGTTGTCGAGGCGCGTGAAATGCGCTACCACCGAGCTTTGCTGTCCCGCCACCAGCGGCGTAACCTCCGCGTAAACTTCAACGTCGCGGTTGTAGGATGTCAGCGTGAGCTTCTCCTCGTGAGCCGCCGCTTCCGGCAAATTGTTGTTTTTTGTCGCGCTGCCGTCGCATGAGCCAAAGCCCAGCGTTGCAGCGATAGATATAGATAGAATAATAGCTTGTGATTTCATTTTTTTGCTGATTTTTTTGTTATTGATGAAAGTAATACCCGCACGGCTCGGATTGAGCGTTAAGCGGCGGTCAACCACAATTAGCGCAGCGCGGCAAAACGTGCCTCAACGCAAGCAAACGTGGTCAATAAAAAAGCGGTAAAAATCAGCAGGCAGGGGGCGCCCTCAGGCCGAGCGAGCGGGCGACAAAAATGGTATGGTAAGATTGTACGTAAGGTTTTTGCGCAAAAGAAATTGACGACAAATCCCTCTGCGCGTCAGCGGCGGCAGAAATCAGGTAAGGCGTACACGGCAGCAGGAAAACAGTGCCGACGGCAGCGTCCGGCTGTTGCTCGTCGTTGGCGGCACGCGCGTATAGCTGTTTCAGCCGACAGTCTTCTATGGTAGCGTTGTCCGGCGCATGGTGGTGATGGCGGTAGCCGTGCGGGTGCACCTCTTCGCCGCCGACGTCGCAAACGCCGGATACAACAACGGGAACGCCCTCATGGTAGTGGTGGGGAATAGCAGAGTGCGCCAATACAGCGATATTGGCGAGCAACAAGACCGATAGCGTCAATGCTTTTTTCATGATGATGGCTACTCTGCTTTTTGGGTTTAGTTTAAATTTCCGGCTGCAAAGATATGGTATTATTTGCTAAAAAGCAAATATTTGGATAAATTATTTTCCAAAGTAATGCCAACTCGCTATGTGTCAAACACATACAAAACGAATTTTGGATACAGTATAATTGATTACGTTAGCCTCATAGCTATCAATTAGATATAATGTCGGCAGTATTCGTTATGCTGATATTATTTACTTACGGAGAATTATCGCTAAACTCTAAACGACTTTGTTGCAACGAGAGCTTGAGGAAAAATTTAAATTCTGAATTGGCTAACGCCGCGCAAGTCCCGCAGGGACGACACTTGATTAACCGTAGGCTTTAAGTTCATCGCCATCAGGTTAAGCCCTGAAAGGGCGAAATCAATAGCGTAGGGCAACGCCCTACGAACGCCGCGCCCCGCCTCCCCTGCCTGAAAGGCAGATTTTTCATAACCGCATATTGCGTTAGCCAATTCAAAATTCAAAATTCAAAATTCAAAATTCAAAATTCAAAATTCAAAAAGAAAATGCTACCTTTGCCTAAACTCTAAAAATCATACTGCATTATGGAAACAGAAAACATGCAAACCCCGGCTCCCAAAAAGAGAAGAAGACGGGAGCCCAGAGCATGGTTCATGATGGGCGAAGCAAAAATACCGCTGGGCGACGTAGAGCTCGACCTCTTTCCTGAAGACGAGGATGAGCAGCTGGCCATAATGCGCTGGGCAAAAGATCACCCGGGGGCAAAGATACCAATGGATATGTGGGCCGAAACAAAGTCGCCGGAGGAGCTGGCGGCTATCCATGCAAAAATCA
>JAITAP010000183.1 GCA_031284065.1 Prevotellaceae bacterium | reverse complement strand
GTTGTTCCCTTGTTGGGTTCGGAGTGGAGCACAAATATTTTTCCGTGATAGATGTCTTCCACCACGCGCTTGCAGAGGGAGAGCCCCAGCCCCCATCCTCTGGTTTTTGTGGTGTAGCCGGGCGTGAAGATTTTTTTGTAGCTTTTTTTTGAGGGTATTCCGCGTCCGCTGTCCAGCACGTCCAGCACGATTTTTTTCCCCACCTTTTGCGCCGAAATTTTTACTGTTCCGCTGCGCGCGCCAATAGCGTCGAGCGCATTTTTGAGCAGGTTTTCCACCACCCACTCCCAGAGCACGGCGTTTACGCAGGCGTTTACGGAAAGGCCGCAGGTGTTGTCTATCAGGGCTACGTTTTTTGACGCTCTGTGGCGCGCGTAGTCCATGCTGCTGCGCGCTACCTGCACCACGTCTATGTTTTGCGCGTTTTCCTTTACGCCGATTTGCGCAAACTTGGTGCTGACCTTTTGCAGGCGGATTATGTCGTTTTCGAGCTCCCGCGCAATTTCGCTGTCGCCCTCCTTTTCCTTGAGCAGCGTGAGCCACCCCAGCATGGAGGTTATGGGCGTGCCCAGCTGGTGGGCGGTTTCCTTTGCCATGCCTACCCACAGCATGTTGTGCCCCGATTTTTTTGCCGTGCTGATAACGAGGTACAGCAGCGCGACCAGCAGCGCGACGGCCGACAGCTGCACGTACGGAAAATTTTTGAGCGTGCTCTGTATGGCGGAGTTGTCGTAGTACATCAGGATTACATCCCCGTCCGGAAAGGTAATTCGTATGGGGTCGTGCACTTTCCTCATGCGCTCGACTTGGCTGTGCAGCTTTTCGGCGGTATTGATTTTTGTGGAGTCAATATTTTTTGTCGAGAGCAGGCGTCCATCTTCGTCCACGAGGATGCAGGGCACGGAGGTGTTGCTGCTCACCACCTTGTGGATAAACTCAAAGTTGACGTCAACGGTAAATTCGGCCTGCGTAAGCACCTTAATGGCCTCAGCCCACAGCTCTACCTTTACGCGCTCCTCGTCGGCAACCTCGTTTACAAACCGCTGGCTGACGGTGATGGAGTACGACGCTACCACCGCTGCAAGTATTATTATAAAAAACTTATTGTAGAATAAATATTTAACTATGTTCATTCGGCAGACTATTTTTAACATTCATAATTTGTAGGGACTTTGTTGCCACGAGAGCACATTACTATATAAAACCTACGACAGCAAGTCCCGCAGGGACTTACACGGCGTCAGCCAATTCGGGATTTAAATTTTTCCCTCAAGTTCTCGTTGCAATAAAGCCATTTGTAGGCCAAAGGGCGGGGCAACCTCAACCGCTCTGCCATTTCTCCCCGCCGCTCGGCGGTAGCGGGTAAAGATTTATCGCTTTGCCCGAAGTGACGGGGGAGGGCGCATCCTTTCGTTCACCCGCAGGCCGCTGCGCCCTTTCCATGCCGCCCCATACTCCTACATTCTTGATTCCCGATGTGCGCTTCACTCCTCCCACTCCACTTCTACCTTTGAGCGTTGCTTTTTTTGCGTGGGCTTTTCGGGCTTCGGCTTTTCGGGCTTTTGCGCCGTTTTTTCGGACGCTCCCACGTTTTCGTCCTCGTCCCACTCCACCGCTATTTTTTCCGGTTTTTGCGCGGTTGCCTGCGGGTTTTTGTCGGCCTTTTGCCCGTTGCGCAGCAAATTTTTTACCTCTTGCGCCTCGCGCTGCGCCTTTTCCCCCATGTTTTTGCCCCACTCCTGCGCGTCGTGGGTTACTTCTGTTACGCCATTTTTGCTTGTGAAGCGCAAAAACAGCTTTGTTTTATTCTCTTTTATCGGACTGTCAATATTTTTTTCTTTTCTCGACAACAGTTCGTTAAGGTATAGCATTATGTGGTAGTCAAAATCGCCCTTGAGCTCCTGCGTGCCGGCAATGAGCACGTTGAGGGCAGTGGAGCGTACCTCCATTTTGGGTATGGTGATTTTTCCCTTTTCGAGGCGAATGGTGTTTTGGAGGGCGGAGAAGCGCACGTCTTGCAGGAGCGATTTTTTCAGGTAGGCCGACAGCGGCTGAACAGGCTCAAACGCCAGCAGCCGCCCGTTGCTTACGGTAAAGTTTACGACTGCGCTCAGGTTGTCCATATCCAGCCCCTCCCTGTTGACGTTGGAGGCGAGCGTGATGGCGCCGTTGCAGCTGCCCTGCATACTGCCGGGCTTAATGTTCAGCTTTTTGCTCAGGTAGGGCAAGCTTTCCAGCTTTACGTTGTTGAAGTACAAGTCGCAGCCCAGGCGGCTGCTTCCGCCTGCGGCGGTGTGCAGCTTTACGTCGCCGCCCAGCGCGCCGCCGAACGCTTCGGCGCTCAGCTTGCTGATGGTCAGGCTGCGGGCGTTGCAGGCAACAGCGCCGGAAACATTTTTGTAGAGGTAGTCAAGCGCGGTCAGCTCGTCGGCTTGCACGTTGAGGCTGGCGTAGAGGTCGAGCCCGGACGCGGAGCTGTCGCCCTGCGCAAGCAGCTTGTCCAGATTTAAACGTTTTGCGGAGAGGTTGCCGCGAATTTTCAGCGTTGCCGCTTCTTCGCTCTTGCCCAGCAGCGCCGTCAGGTAGCCCTGCACCGCGCCGCTAAACGTGCACTCGGCGGCGGCGCACGAAATGCTGAGCTGGGGCTCAAGCACGTTTTTATCGGCGGCGAGCTGCCCGTTGAGCGTATATACTTCTTTTTGCAGCAATGCCTTCAGGTTGCTCACGTCTGCCCGCAGGTCTAACAGCTCCAGCCCGTCGCAGCTCCAGCCTTTGGCGCGTACCTTTGCCGCGCCCTGCACCTTGCCTTCGGGCAAATTCGCTATTTTCAGCGCGGCTACGTCGCCCGAAAAGTTGACGCTGGCGTCGTACAGCGGCGACGTAAAGTTGCGGATGGCGCCGCTGCCGCTGAAGCGGAAGCCGCTGTACGAAGCGTCGTCGCTGCTAATGTTGCAGACGTACGATTGTAGCTTTTTTACGTCGTGGCCGGTAATGTCGCAGCGCAACTTTTTTGCGCCGATTTCCTCCGCACCTTTGAGCTTTAGCGCTACGCTGCGCGCCGCGCCGCGCACCGAGAGCCTCAGGCTTGCTTTTTCTTTGAGGCTTCCCGTCAGGCAGGCGGTAGCGTCGGCGCGACCGCTCAGTCGCTCGGGAGCGTCGAGCGCTGCGTACTTCCGGATTTGGCTAACAATGCGCTCAAGCGACAAATTTTTTCCGGTAACGGTCAGGCTTACCTCCCCAAGGGGTCGAAAAGCGATGCTCCCCGCAGCTTCCAGCGGTATGCCGTCCACGCTTAGCTTGCTGTCGGTAACCGTTGCCACGCCCTGCAAAATGTTACCCCTCACGTCAACCGAAATATTTGTGGAGGTGCGCTGCGCCGACTTTTGCCCCTCCGAGGTCTGCACGGCCAGCAGCCCTTTTACGCGCAGGGTTAGCCTTTCGCTTTTTTGCTCCACGTCCGCGCTTAGCGTTTGAGCGTCCACCGCTATGCTGCCGCCGGAAATATTTTCCACGCTCAGCCCGCAGCGCTCAAGCTGTACCCGGTTCAGCCCGTACAGCAAGGCCTCAACGTCGGACGTTCGGGGCGCAGCGTCGGAGCTGACGCTCCGGCGTGGGGCTAAGCGCAGCCGGAGCTGCCCGTTTCGCGCCAGCAGCGTTTTTATTTTTACTTCCCGGTGCAGCACAAAGCGTAGCAAATCCACCTCTGCGCGCAGGGTTTCGGCCTGCAGCTCGAGGCTTACGTCGGATATGTTTTTTCTACTTTTCACGTCAACGTTGCCAAAAAGCAGCGCGGAATTTCTCAGGTTGAGGGAAAACGTAATATTTACGTCTTGCGATTTGAAATCCAGGTCGTTATTCCTGGCAATGGCTTCCAGCGCCGCGTTGACAATATCGTTGCGGCAAGCAATGGTCAACGTAACGCTTGCTACAGCCAATAGCACTACTACACAGAGTATTACGGCAACTATTTTGGCGATTATCTTCATAAAAAATTTGAGGGGGCTAATTTTTTCATATTTTATTTGCGAAAGTATAAAAAATAGCGTTATATTTGTACCAAAATAATATAAAAAATCCGATAATATGGGAAAAGCACAGGATACTGAAGTTATTTCAAACGGGATTAACCGAATTTGTTCAGGTACTACCTTTACAGGCAACATTTTAGCGGCAAGCGATATTCGCATTGACGGCGTGCTGGAGGGCAACATTACCACCAAAGGAAAATTCATAGTGGGCGAAACCGGGCACATTAAGGGCGATATTGTCTGCAAAACTGCCGACATACTCGGAAAAGTGGACGGAAAAATTACGGCAAGCGATTTTTTGGCGCTTAAGCCCACCGCAAACATTACCGGCGACGTTACCATAGAGCAAATCCTCATTGAAGTGGGGGCTAAATTTGTAGGGTACTGCAACATGTCGAACAGCGGCGGCGCAAACAAAGGCAAAGACGCCGCAAGCCCCGCTGCCAACCACAAGTAGCCGCCCCCCCATGTACTCCTTTTCGCAGCTCACGGAGCGGGTTGCCCGTGCGATTGACGGCTTAAGCTTTCCGCAATCGCCGGAAACGCTCTACCTGCCTGTGCGCTACGCGCTGCTGTCGGGCGGAAAGCACGTACGGCCGGCGCTGCTGCTCATGTGCACCGATTTGTTTTTGCAAGATATTGAGCAAAAACATGTCAACGTGTCGCTTGGCGTAGAGCTGTTCCACTGCTTCACGCTTATCCACGACGATATTATGGACAGGGCCAGCCTGCGGCGCGGACGCCCAACGGTGGCAGGCAAGTGGGGCGCAAACACCGCTATTCTCTCCGGCGACGCCATGCTGATTGAAGCTTACAAGCTGGTGTGCAGCGCCGCCGACTCCGGCGCTTTGCTGTGCGCCTTCAACCGTGCCGCCACAGAGGTTTGCGAAGGGCAGCAGCTCGACATGGATTTTGAGCGCCTTCCCGCCATTACGGAGGAGCAGTACTTTGCCATGGTGGGCAAAAAAACGGCGGCGTTGCTTGCCGCCTCCGCCGCCATGGGAGCCCTGACCGCCAACGCCGCCGCTGCCGACGTGCAGCTCCTCTACGATTTTGCCTACAAGCTGGGGCTGGCGTTTCAGCTGCAAGACGACTACCTTGACGTATATTCGGACGCCGCCGAATTTGGCAAAGCTACGGGCGGCGACGTTGCGGCGGGCAAAAAAACATTTCTGTTTGCAGGCACAGCGGCGGCATTGCCGGAGCGGGAGCGCAGCGATTTTTTGCAGCTCATGCAGAGCCGCCGGCTGCCGGCCGCCGAAAAAGTGGCGCAGGTAAAGCAATTTTACGACAAAGCTAACGCTGTGCAGCGCCTAAAAGACACGGAAAACGCCCTGTTCCACGCCGCCATGCAAAACCTTGCGCTGGTGAGCGTACCGCAGGAGCGAAAAGAGCCTCTCGAAAGCTTGGCGCTTGCGCTTTTGCAAAGAAAAGAATAGCGATTTTCCCGCTACCTGCCCCTCGATAGCCTCTCAAACGGGTTGCTTGAGCGCACAGACGGCGCGCCAGCCGGATTTACGCCGCCGGAGAAGTGAGTGAAGCCTGCGCGCTAATTGCAACATACGCCGCCGCATGTTGGACAATATTGTTTCAAATCGGGATGCCGCTTAGTGTTTTTCAGCGGGTTTAAGCCATACTCGTAGATATTTTTTTAGGCATTTTCCAAATTGCTACATTTTTGCGTACCTTTGCCGGAGTTGCCCCAAATTACCCACACCGTAAAACTATAGTGAAGCTGCCATGAAGCAATTTTTTTTAACCCACAAGCGCGACGCCTGGTTCTGGACGTTTGCCGGACTTATGGTTGCGCTGCTGCTTGCCTTTCCGCTGATGAGCCGCGACGCGGGCATGTCCGGCGACGAAGACTTTCACCTGCAACACGCAAAGCATGTGCTGCGTTTTTACCAGACGCTCGGCAAAGACGCCGTAGCCACCACGCCGTACGACAAGGAAGGCAACCTGCGCGAGTACGGGCATCTGGCGGATAACCTTGCCGCGCTGATAGCCGCCGTTTTTCACGTTGAGGACATTTTGGCGGTGCGGCACACGGTCAACGCGCTCTTTGGCTGGCTGGGGGCGCTGTTCGCCGCGCTGCTTGCCTGCCGCGTGAGCGGACGGTGGTTTGCCGCCGCCGTAACGGCGCTGCTGCTGTTTCTTTCGCCGCGATACCTGGGGCACTCCTTCAACAACCTCAAGGATCTTCCCTTTGCTGTCACGATGATGATGGGGGTTTACTACATTTTCCGGTTTGTGCAGGAGTTTCCCAAGCCTTCCGTCAAGGTGTGCGCCATGCTTGCGGTAAGCATTGGGCTTGCCACAGGCACGCGCGTGGGGGGATTTCTGCTGGTGGCCTACTTCGGGCTGTTCGGGCTGTCCTGCTTTGCCAGCCAACACCTTGCCATTTTCCGGAAAAAGGCAAAATCTTCCGCAGGGAAGTCCGGCAAGAAAGCTCAACCCCAACCCCAAAGCCAGGCGAGCAAGCTGTTCGTGCGGCTGCTGGCGTACGGCGTTGTGATTTCCGCCGCGGGGTACGTTCTGGCGGTACTGATATGGCCCTACGCTCTGGTTAGCCCGCTGAAGAATGTGCTGGCTACGTTCCAGAGCATGTCCCACTTCAAGGTATCCATCCGCCAAAACTTTGAGGGCGTTATGCAGTGGTCGAGCGCGCTGCCGTGGTACTACACGCCCAAGTTCATCCTGATGTCCACCCCCGTAGCCGCCATCGTGGGGGCTGTTGCCTACCTTTTTGCGGGAGGGCTTAAGAGGGAAAACCGGCTCGCCACGTTTATCGTATATTTTTCCTTTATTTTTCCGGTGTTCTGGATTGTTTACTCCGGCGCAAACGTTTACGGCGGCTGGCGGCACTCCCTGTTCGCGTATCCGCCTATGGCGGTGGCGGCAGGGCTCGGGTTCAGCGCCCTGAGGGACGTGGTGAAAAACAAGCGCCTGAAAATTGCCTGCGCAGCCTTGCCGCTCCTCCTGCTGCTGCCCCCGCTCGCCTTTATCGTCCGCAACCATCCCTACGAGTACGTGTACTTCAACCGCCTTGCGGGCGGCGCAAAGGGAGCCTTTGGCCGCTACGAAATGGACTACTACTACCACTCTATCCGCAAGGCGTCGGAGTGGGTCGGGGCAGACGTTGCCAAAAACGGCGCACCCGACAGCTCGCGCAAGGTACGGGTGGTAGCGTGGCACGTTCCCTGCGTGAGCTACGTCTTCCGCAAGGATACCGCCAGCTTCTCCGTCGGCTTTGCCCGCTGGAACGAGCGCGGGTACAGCGATTGGGACTACGCCGTGTTTACCGTAACGGGAATAAGCCCCGAGCTGATGAAAAATAACCACGCGTTTCCGCCGAAAAATACCGCCTTTCGGGTTGACGTTGACGGCGTGCCCATCTGCATCGTGCTCAAGCGCGGGGACAGGTCGGACTACCTTGGGCATCGGGACATGCAGCAGGGGCAGCTCGGCGAGGCGGCGGCGCACCTGCGCAAGGCGCTGGAGTACGACGAGTACAACGAGCAGGCGCTGGACGACCTCATCAGCATATACTCGCGCACGGCAATGCCGGACTCGGCCCTCAAGCTGGCAAAGCGCTGGGCAAAGTTTAACCCGGGCAGCTCTACTGCGCTCAACCATTTGGCAACCCTCTACTTCGACAATGGAGACCTGTCGAACGCGCTCCTTGCGGCAAACGCTATCACCAAGCTCAACCCCGGCGATATTTCGGGCTTGTGGGTTGCCGCCAACGTGTACGCGCGGGAGAATAACCCCAACGCCGCGCTGCGAAACCTGAACAAAATACTGCAAATACGCGGCAACTTTAAGCCTGCCTACCAGCTCATGGCGCAGATATACAGCAACGCCGGAAACCACCAGCAGGCGCAGCGCGTTATCGAGGCAATGAATGGCGTTAGGTGAAGTTATATAGGGCCTAATTAATAATTACAATTGGCGTTTCCGCCGTCCCGTAGGGACGGCGGGGCATCGGCGACGTTTACTCCATCCCATTAGGGATGGACAACTCAGTGGAAAATTAATTGAAAATCATAATTGTAATCATTTATATTAAATTTTATAGCTATGGGAACAGGAATTTTTGGGGCTATCCCCGTTCGATTTTACTTTAATGATGACGGATGGAGCTCAAGAGAAGAAAATAAGAAAAAATTTTTGGAGTACTCGTCAAGCGGTTTTTTAGATTTCTACCGCGAGGAAAAAGCTACGGAGGAAAAGAAAGAGGTAACGCTTTACACCCTAAAGCCGGACGTGCTTTTGCCGAGCTTCAAAGATTTCTTCTTTGAATTTTGTACGCTTATTGGCGAAGACAGGCTGCCGAAGCTGTGCAAAAAGTTCAACAGCGACTACGACGCCATTGTTGCCGCCAACGACTTGGAGGCGTTTTTGGAGCATTTCTCCTACGGTAGCCATAATGAGTATGACCCTTTCAATTTTCCCTACTTGGGATTTTCGTACATTGCGTGCTCCAACAACCTGACCATCTACCGCGGCAGCTACAAGGCCATACTGGAGGAAGACACAACGCTCTACCACATGGAAAATCTGCTGGTAGCCGCCACGAGCCATCCGCTGGCAAAGCTGGTAAAATTTGTGATGTCGCTGTAAAAGTGAACAGCCGCCGCAGCGTGCCCTTAAATTCTACGGCTGTTTTGCTTGAATTAAATGACGCGCCCTGCCCGAAACTTTCAGGACAACCTAAAACTGAACCGTTTCAAGGTGCTTCCCAATGTAGCCAATGTAAATTTTTCCGTCTTTGGGAAAAAAATGAAACCGTAAATCTCCCGTTTTTATGTGCAGCTCAAAACATTCCTTTCTTCCGTCAGGCAGGGAAAATGTTCTTTGAGCACGGTATTTATCGTGAGACATTGTTGCTTTAGATTCGGACGAAATATTCAGGGCCGTATTTCTCTTAGCATCGTGGTAGCTAAAATCCCCGCTTTTCCAGCGCTGAACAGCGTACCTGTCTAACTCTCTCAACCTTGCCGCTATTTGATTTATGTAAGCGCCGCCTATTGCTTTAATTTGCGCTTCAACGCAGGGGCAAAGGATGATTTTTGAGAAAAGTTGCTCTCTTCGCTCCCAAAAGGAAGCCGGGGTAATATCCCATAAGTACTTGCTGCGAAATGTGTCATAGCTTTCTTTGCTGCGAAGGCATCGCTGTGCATCTAAGCTCGAATCAAAATTAATCCCGTAAAAGGCGTTGTATGTTTTGTATAAATTATCGAAGTCGTCAAAGGATAGTATTTCATTTTCAATAGACTCAATAGCGTTCAGCAGCTTGGGAATTACAGTCTGGCGAAGCTGTTCGTCTTCTATTTTTGAAAATACCACCTCGCTAAAGAGGCCGTCAGCCGTTTCTACAGCCCAAATAGAGTCATCGTGCTTAAGGAAATGGTCGCCCTTACATTTTCCACAGACAACTATCTCATTTAAATCCTGCAAGCTGCCTTCTATTTCTTTAGCAGTTGCTTTTTCGTAACTTCTATGGTACAGGTAGTAGTTAAACATTTCGTCGAAGCTGTATCAGGTGTGAGTAGTCAATTTGCGTTTGGTCAAAAAATCCTTTAGGCCAACCCGTCAGCTCTCCTTTTTCCTTTACTCCAATGGGGGTAACAGTTGGCTGAGCGCTTGCGTCATCTTGCTGAAAAAAGTTAATGCAAACGTCTTCCGGCTTTACTTTTTGCTGTGCAACAGTAATTTGAATTCCGTTAATGACGTGGTCGCTATGGGTTTCCACAATCACGTTGACGCCGGCGTTGGCTATTACTGCCAAAAATTGCCCAATTCTTGACTGGGCAAAGGGGTGTAAATGTGCTTCGGGATTTTCAACAATCAAAAATCTATCCTTTTTGGCAATCAACCCGGAGACGATAATGGGCAAAACGTAGCTTATGCCAAACCCCGTGTTGGTCGAAACTATGGCGTTGCCTTTGGAGTAGCTGTTTTGAACTTCGATGCGCGCCGTGTGAGTTTTATCATCAAAATGCGACATGATGGAAACGCCCGGAAGCACGAACTCCAGCCATGCGTTAATGTGGTGCTCAAAGCGGCCGCCCAGCAGATTTTCGCTATTAACCTTTGCGTCCTCTACTTTGAAGTCCCAGTTGAGGCTGGAAATGATTTGCGCCGTGTACTCCCCTTTAAAGCCCACGTTGGGGTAGTCGTAAAATTTTATGTTTTGCGACATTCTCGGCCCTATCCTTTCAGCGTTAAGGTAGTAAAATTCTTGATGGCATAGCGGATTGTTGCTGTAGCGGTTGGCTATTTTCTTGGGCGTTAACCACAATTCCTGTCCGGTATTGGTGCTATAGGTAACGGCAAATTCACTGTTTTCGTCAAGCAATCCCAGCGTAATTACGTCGCGAACATCGGAATCTACGGGTACCACGTAGTCGCTGTTTCCTAAGTCAAGGCAGTAAGAGCCATTCAGCTCCACGTTCAGCCCGTTCGGCTTGCTGTAGCTGAAGCGGTCGTTTTCCCACTTAGCGCAGTGCTCTATGGTCTTTCGCAAAAAAAGCAGGGATTGGATGGCTGTGCTTTTCCCGTTTCCGTTTGCTCCTGCCAAAATCGTTAGCTTGCGTAGCGGAATAGCTACCTCGCGAAAACATTTGAAATTTTCAATTCTAATGCGCTTCATTGCTTTAGTATTTTATTGTTGAATTAAACAGCTTCTCCAATGTTTCGTAGGCATAGAGAAGGTTTGCCTTACCGTTTGTTCCGTAGGACAGGTAGGCAAAAAGTTCTTTGTCGTGCTGTACTTCGTTAGCCAAAGGGGAAAGCAGAGATTGCTTGTCGTTCAATTTTTTAATTCTTGCATGGTCATAATCCGCAAGCAAAATGGACACGCATACAAACAACGCTTTGTTTATCAGCTGTTTATATGCGTCAGGCTGTATGTCCTTAAGTGCAATTTTCCTAAATGCGTGTTTCTTGCCGAGTAAGTACTCTGCATTTTTCATTGCGTTGGAAAAACTTTTTATGGCTTGCTCAAAGTCGGCCGGCCGGCTTTTTATGTGTGCTTCCGTAAATGCGTCCAGAGAAAAATCCATATAGCCGCTATAGGACGCTATATTTCCTTTCTCGGTTTTCATTTCGTAAAACATAAGGAACCTGAGGGCAACCTCCTGGTCTTCCATGCGTTTTGACTTAATGCTACAATCGGTTGCCGTTTTAAATTCGTTTAAGGCCGTCATTTTTTTGAGAACGTCTCTTAGCCCCTGCCCCGTTAAGCAGTTACGTATTTCCTGATTATTCAGCGGCTTCCCGCCGGTATTGATTCTTCTGAAAATATCGTACTTCACCTTAAACGGGGAGCTCGGGTCTATGATATTGGCGGATAAAGTTGTTAGGTTAAACCACCGGAAGTACTTTGTATCAATGCCTTGCTTGCTCCCTTTGGTGGCGTAGTACTTACCCCCGCAGCTTTCTTCCAGATACTGTAAATTTTTTAAGGGGAATTTATTGTCCATAAAATCCTTAATCGTCGATATTCGTTGCAGCCCGTCAACAACGGACAGCTTTCCCTCTTTGTCTTCTGCAAAGTAGAACATTGGCAAAGGTATTCGTAGCAGAACAGATTCAATCAGGCGTGATTTTTGAATTTGGTCCCAAACCAGATGCCTCTGAAAGTCAGGATTTAAGTCAATATCGCCGTTGTCAATCATCTGGGAAATGAGCGTGATGGATATTTTATCCGACCGCACTTTAATTTGGTCGGGGTCGTACGGATTAAGCTCCAGCGTGTTTCTTTCGCTGTAGCTGTCCGTCCCCGATTTTTCAGTTTCTACTATTTGCGAGAGTACTTCCTCCAGCTTAAAATCAAAAATATCATCCGTAACGAGCTCTTCCGATTTTTGGATTGTCGATAACTCATTGTTGTGCAGCTTTAGTTCAATCCAAGTTTTCCGATTTTCATCAATTAAGTCAAAAAGGATGTCGCCGCCCTCTACGGTTTCTTTCTTTAGCAGGCTGAGAGAAACGGTACGGTTGTTTTTTGTGCTAAATTCCATGTCATTGTTTTTTTGCAAAAATACAATAAATTTTCATACTTCTACTTTGCAGCTTTGCGCCGTATTGTCTCAAAAATGGTTAATGCTATAGACAGCAAGCCGCTCCGGTGTGCGCAGAGGTAGCGAATTTGCCGGTACGCCGGGCAAATGCGCCAAAAAAACGCATCCTTAGCTTTGCCAATTCACAAGTGAACGGAATATTTACTAACTTTGTGCCTCTTAAACACGCCAAGCAATGGAAAAACAGCTGAGCTGCGAGGAAAGATTTACGCAAAATGATTGCTCTCTACGCAAGGGAGCAAGCTAACCATATTTACCAACAAGCTAAAACAGTACAGCAATGGATAAAGATTCGGTAAACTTGGACAGGGCAACCGTAGACAAGGTGATTGCCTGCATGCACCAAACGCTGGTGAAGCATGGCCTGGGCGATAGCCATATTGCGCTATTCGGCTCGTTCCTCAACGGAAATACGCACGAGGACAGCGATATTGACCTCATCATCATCTCAAAATCTTTTGAGGGAAAGGATATTTTTGAGCGAGCTTGGATGACTTCGAAAGCCGAAATTGAAATTATACGCAAGTACAGGGTGCCTATGGATATTTTGACCATGTCGCCCGAAGAGTACGAGGAGGCGCTTACCACATTCTGCAACGCGAAAATTATTATTTAATAAAAAATAAATACGATATAAATTATGTGTTCGGAATCTTCAAACCTTGACTACTCCACCTCTGAGGGGGGCGATGCTGGCGGCAGCAAAAAAAAGCTGAATTACGAGGAGTGGCTTCTCCAGTCCGACTACGACTTGGAGGTGGCTGACTCCATGCTGACAACAGGGAGAAACATCTACTGCGTTTTTATGTGCCACCTCAGCTTGGAAAAGGCGCTGAAAGGGTTGTACATAAAGCAAACAAATCAATTTCCGTCAAAGATGCATAATTTGATGTATTTTGTAGAAAAAATTGACTTAAATTTGCCGGAGGATAAGAAAGAATTTTTAGTGGACATCAACAAGTTGGCCATAGTAACTCGCTACCCGGAAGATTTGCGCAAAATGATAGCTCTCTACACAAAGGAGCAAGCTAACCATATTTATCAACAAGCTAAAGCAGTACAGCAATGGTTAAAGATTCAGTAAACTTGGACAGGGCAACGGTGGACAGCGTGATTGCCTACATGCACCAAACGCTGGTGAAGCATGGCCTGGACGATAGCCATATCGCGCTATTCGGCTCGTTCCTCAACGGGAATACGCACGAGGACAGCGATATTGACCTCATCATCATCTCAAAATCTTTTGAGGGAAAGGATATTTTTGAGCGAATCAGGATGACTTCGAAAGCCGAAATTGAAGTTATGAAAAAGTACGTAGTGCCTATGGACATTCTGCTAAAAACGCCCGAAGA
>JAITAP010000072.1 GCA_031284065.1 Prevotellaceae bacterium | reverse complement strand
CTGCGTGGCGCAAAAAACCTGGCTGTATATGTGAAATCCCTGCCGTGTGGTTTCGATTTTGCGGTTGAGCTGCAAGACGGGAAACCCCGCCTTTACCTGCAAGTACTTTTGCAGACGCTTGTCGGCGCGAATAGCAAACAGCTGCTGCGTGCCCCCGGTTACCTCAATTTGGTACTTGGCGCGAAGAAAAGTAAAGAGCGAGCGGTTTTCGAGGCTGTGCGAGGTAAAGTGCGGCAGCTTCATATTCGGCAGCATGGTGATGTCCAAAAAAACAGGCTTCCCCTCCAGCACGCGCAGCCGCTCAAAGTAAATACATCCGGCCCTTTGCTCCGCCTCGCTAATGGGGAAGCTGAAGGCCTCGCCCCACTGCCGGAGCGCGGGCTTGAGAATAATGTGCGTCAAAACGTTCCCCTGCCCTACCGCCGAAGTTGTTCCGGTAATGGACAAAATCCCGATAGCTTTTGGCGCACCTTTCACTACGCTCTCTTTGCCCTGGCGCTTTACGATGAAGTCATCCGCAACCAGCAAATCCAGCGCTTTTCGCACCGTTGGCCTCGTTGCGCGGTGAGCGCCCGACAGCGCATTTTCCGAAGGCAGCGCTTCCCCCGCCGAGTACTTTCCCTCAGTAATTTGCCTGCGCAAAAATTCATATATCTGCCGATACTTGGGTAGCGTCAACATTTTTATCAGCTTTTCAGCCAGTCGTAGCCTTTTTCTTCCAGCTCCAGCGCGAGCTCCTTTCCGCCCGTTTTTATGATTTTGCCGTGGTAAAGCACGTGCACAAAGTCGGGCACAATGTAGTCCAGCAGCCGCTGGTAGTGCGTAATGAGGACTACTGCGCTATCCTTGCTCTTGAGCGCGTTAACGCCGCTTGCCACTATGCGCAGCGCGTCAATATCAAGCCCGCTGTCGGTTTCGTCCAGAATGGCGAGCGCGGGTTCAAGCATCGCCATTTGAAAAATTTCGTTTCGCTTTCTTTCGCCGCCCGAAAACCCCATGTTTACGCCGCGCGAGGCAAAGGCGGCATCCATCTCTACCAGCGCCATTTTGCTGCGCATGAGCTGCAAGAACTCCGACGGCGACAGCTCCGGCAAGCCCAGATGCTTGCGCCGCTCCGCAAGGGCTGCCTTCATAAAGTTGGCGTTGCTCACGCCGGCAATCTCTACCGGGTACTGAAAGCCGAGAAAAAACCCCTCTCGGGAGCGCACTTCGGGCGACATGGCGAGCAGGTTTTTTCCGTTGAGCGTTGCCGAACCCTGCGTAACTTCGTAGCCGGGTTTACCCGCCAGCACAGCCGACAGCGTGCTCTTGCCCGACCCGTTGGGCCCCATGATGGCGTGCACCTCGCCCGCGCTCACGGCAAGGTCTATCCCCTTGAGAATTTCCCTGTCGCCCGCAGCGGCGTGGAGGTTTGTTACCTGTAAAAGCATTTGTAAGTATTGCTAAATGTTATGGCAGGCTTACGCGCCTGCTGCCGCGCTGTGAAAAGCAAGCTTTGGCAAGCTTGCTGCCTGTTCTCGCCGCGCGGCCGGCAAATCTGCCGACGGCAAATTTACATGAAATAATTCGCAATACCCACAGGTGAGTAAGAATTTTTTGCTCCCGACTTAGCAACGCCTCCGGTTTCTTGGATTCGGAATCAGGCCATTTGGCTATATCGCTTCCAATAAATAATTACAATTTGACAATAAGGGAATACGAGGGTGGGTATGGGTTGCGTTGCTACTAAGGGTGATTTTTGGGGAAAATAAGGGTTTAGAGCGTTTAGTTGCTAAGGGGATTTTTGGAAAATAAGGGTTTAGAGCCCTTAGTAGCTAAGGGGGATTTTTGGGGGAAAATAAGGGTTTAGAGCCCCCCTTAGTAGCGCCGGTTTCATTCCACGATACATTCGCCCTTATTTCTTTACGCAGCTTTCGCAAGGATATTTCGGCAAATTGTAATTATTTATTGGAAGTTATACCATAAAGCCGCCCTTCGGACTTCTCCCGCAGGCCCAATTGGTCGCCGACCTGCAAGGCTGCCCTTTCAAGGCTTGCGACAAGTAGCGCCTAAAAAAAAGATTAGCCAATTTTTGTGCAGCGTGTAGCCTTGCGTACATTGCAGAAATTGTGTATCTTTGCTTTCCGGATATGCGTATTTTTCATAGCAGCGAAAAAGCGGGCATTTTTTTCCGTAACCCTCTCCGGAAAACACCCTAAGGTAAAGGTTTTTTCTACCTGAAGCTGCATTTGTTGGTTGAAAATACAACTCTTTGCACGCAATAATATTATCAACTCTAAAGCTAACATCAAAAAAACAAAAATCATGTCACAGATTGTCAACATTCATGGCCGCGAAATTTTGGATTCTCGCGGCAACCCCACCGTTGAGGTGGAAGTAATCACCGACGCGGGCGCCACGGGGCGCGCCGCCGTACCCTCAGGCGCGTCAACGGGGGTGCACGAAGCCGTAGAGCTGCGCGACGGCGACAAGGATCGCTTCGGCGGAAAGGGCGTGCTAAGAGCGGTGGAGCACGTAAACACTACCCTGTCCGAAAACTTGTGCGGCTTCTCCGTCTTCGACCAGCGCGGCATAGACCGCCAAATGCTGGAGCTCGACGGCACAGAGAACAAGAGCAACCTTGGCGCTAACGCCACGCTTGGCGTATCGCTGGCGGTGGCGCACGCCGCAGCGCAGCTGGCGGAGCAACCGCTATACCGCTACGTGGGCGGCGTAAACGCCCACATCCTGCCCGTCCCAATGATGAACATCCTCAACGGAGGGTCGCACGCCGACAACTCTATCGACTTTCAGGAGTTCATGATTATGCCCACAGGCGCTGACTCCTTTGCGGAGGCGCTCCGCATGGGCGCGGAGGTGTTCCACGCGCTAAAAGCGGTGCTGAAAAAGCAGGGATACTCCACCAACGTGGGCGACGAGGGCGGATTTGCCCCAAACCTCAAAAGCAACGAGGAGGGAATAACGGTAATTCTGGAAGCCATCGAAAAGGCAGGCTACAAGCCGGGCAGCGACGTATTTATTGCGCTCGACCCAGCTTCGAGCGAGTACTACCTGACGGACGAAAAGGTTTACCACCTCAAAAAAAGCAGCGGAGACAAGCTGACAGCGCAGCAAATGGCGGACTTCTGGAAAGGCTGGACAAGCAAATACCCCATCATCTCCATCGAGGACGGCATGGCAGAGGACGACTGGGACGGATGGAAGCTGCTCACCGACGCCATCGGAGAAAAGGTGCAGCTGGTGGGCGACGACCTCTTTGTAACAAACTCGGCGCGCCTGCAAATGGGCGTCGACAGGCAGGTGGCAAACTCAATTCTGGTAAAGGTAAACCAAATAGGCACGCTCACCGAAACTATCGACGCCGTAACGCTGGCATACCGCAACGGCTACACCGCCATCATGAGCCACCGCAGCGGCGAAACGGAGGACGCTACCATTGCCGACCTCGCTGTGGCGCTCAACACGGGTCTCATCAAAACAGGTTCGGCCTCGCGCTCCGACAGAATCGCAAAGTACAACCAGCTGCTGCGCATCGAAGAAGCGTTGGGGGCTACGGCGCACTACTTGGGAAAAAATTTCAGGTACGCGCGGTAGTGCAAGAGCTGAGAATTGAGAGCTCTTAACACATGTAGCGCAGGCTTAATATCAAAGCCTGATAAATATCTCCAATTGGGTATGCTTCAATTGTCCGCAGGGCAATAATAGAAAATGACGACGCTGTTAAAACCCTACGGGTTAGGCTAAGGGCGAAAGCGGGTAGCGGTCTTTTCTATTGATATTATTCCCCTACGGGGAATTAATTGAAAATATTTATTAGGCTTTTCATAATGTGTTCTCGTTGCAGCAAAGTCATTTCTAATTCCCGGCTCGCTCGTACCGCGCCACGTCGAACTTGAGCAGCATAAACAGAAGGATGGTGAACGCCCAAAGCGACGACCCTCCGTAGCTGATG